>JAFDZJ010000225.1 GCA_018266965.1 Bacteroidota bacterium | reverse complement strand
TCATACTAGATATTTCGCTTTTTTGAAAAACAGAAAAATCATTATGTAAATTCAAGAAATATAAAGTTTTTTCAATGTTGTTTTTATTCAAACTATCAATATTGAATGTGTATTGGTATATTAATCTAATTCCTTTTTGTGAAAAGAAAAAGTTTGTAATTAAAATAAATATAAATAATATTATTTTTTTCATAAAAATACATAGGGCTTTTTACAGCCTTTATGTTTTCAAATAAATTTATACTAGCAACCTACTGTTGCAAAATAAGTATAACACTTTGTACCACTTGCGGAGAGGCAACCATCGACACCTGTTGAAACATAGTGCATATCGTCTCTCCTTGCGATGCGAGCATCTTGCTCTTTTCCACCAATATACTGTAGCAAAGCTAATAAAATAAGCTGTATCTTTTATAAACTTTTTTCATTATTAAAGCACAATCTGAAAACCTCTTTTTTATAATTTGTTGTGGTAGAATCTGTTTTATATTCTAGAACATATCTAGCAGTAAAAATAAAATTATCTTGAGAAAACACTTTTGTTCCACACATCAAAAAAAATAAAAAAAACAATTTCATTTAATAATTTGTTATCCAATTTAGCCGTCAATCTCTATACCATCAATCTCTTCTCCACAAAATCCAATATTTAATGAGTTCATTAAGTTGAAGAGTTGCGTTTCGCTATAACCAGAGGACATTACAACGCTAAAAATTTTACCACAAGTTGTAATAAAAGTATAACGAGTTTGTTTTAATTCTAATTTTTTAACGATTACTTTTTTAATTAAAATTTGTTTCGAAACGATTTCTAAATTAGAATTATTAGCATCGTGAACAATGCTATTTTTTGCACTCATACATCCAGCTATTCCTAAAGCTGTATAAAAAATAATTTTCTCATAATGTTAAATTTTTAATTTGTTATTAACACTACGAAATTAAAATTAAAATTATGCAAATTTTTCTTCAAATAAATTGAAATTTTAACAAAACTTCATCATTAATCCAAAAAATAAAACTACGGATATTGTTCACGGAACTTTTGTAGAAGCTCGTCCAGTCCGTGTCTTTGCACAAAAACAGTTTTTACCTCTTCATACTTTGGCGATTGATAATGCACCTCGTGAAAATCCATACTCCCATTGCCTACTTTCACAATTTTCAGGACTTCTATTCCTAGTTTTTTTAGTTCATTTTTAAATTCCTGAAACTCGTTTTCTATATTGGTTTCCATAACTTTATGTTGTTTTTATTTGTGCGTTGTGCAATTTGGCATAATACCCATTTTGTCCCAACAAATCGTGGTGTTTGCCTATTTCTACAATTTTTCCTTTGTCCATCACAATTATTTTATCCGCTTTTTCTATGGTTGATAATCGGTGGGCAATAATGATGGAGGTCCTGTTTTGGGTAATTTTCTCGGTAGCTTTTTGTATTAACCATTCGCTCTCCGGATCGATGGAGGAGGTTGCTTCGTCCAGAATAAGTATCTGTGGAGCTGTAAGATACGCTCTTAAAAATGACAACAGCTGCCTTTGTCCCAAAGACATGGAAGCACCTCTCTCGCTTACCACGAAATCATATCCTCCGGGAAGGGACATTATAAAATCGTCCACGGCAATTTCTTTGGCGGCTTTTCTTATTTGTTCCAAAGAAATACTGTCATCACCAAAAGTTAAATTTTCGAAAATACTCCCATGAAACAAAAAAACATCTTGCAAAACCACCCCAATATGTTTCCTAAGTGCATGTACTTCATAGGATTGCAATGGTATATTGTCTATTAATATATTTCCTTTATTGATTTCGTACAGACGAGTTACCAAAGAAATAATGGTGGATTTTCCGGCTCCTGTTGCTCCTACTATCGCTACGGTTTCTCCGGGTTCTGCAACAAAATCAATTCCTTTCAGTACTTCTTGTTTTTCATTATAGGAAAAGTACACATCACGAAATTCTATTTTCCCATCAAATTGAGTTTTACATATAGTACCTTCATTATTTATAGAAAGATCCTCGTCCATTACACCAAGTACTCTTTCTGCACCTACAATCCCTCGTTGGATATTGTTAAATCTATCTGCAATCTGCCGGAGAGGTCTTATCAACATAGAAATAAACGATACAAATGCCACAATAGTTCCGGGGGTAACTTCTATAAAACCGGCATAGAAAAGTATTAACCCCAAAAAAACGGAAGAGATAAGTTCTACTACCGGAAAAAATAACGAAAAAACAAAAACTGTCCTGAGCAAAGCGGCTTCTAATGTTTTGTTGATGGTTTCAAATTTTTCAAATTCGGCTTGTTGTCTATTGAAAATTTGTATTAAAGACATTCCTGCTAATCTCTCCTGTACAAAGGAATTTTGATTGGCTACCCAAGTTCTTTCTTCGCCAAAGGCTTTTTTTAGTCTTTTTTGAAAAAACCGAGTACTCCACAACATAATAGGTAAAATCGCCAATGTGATAAAACTAAGTTGCAAATCTGTATTAAACATCGCAAAAATAACCATTCCAACTCGGAGTACATCGCCAAATACCATCAGAAAGCCGTCTGTATATACCGTAGCAATAGTTTCTACATCGCCAACAGCTCTGGTAACAAGTTGTCCGATAGGCGTTTTGTCAAAAAAAGAAGTTCTAAAAAACAAAAGCTTGTGATACAATCTTTCTCTAATATCTCGTATCACATTTTGCGAAATAAAATTGGAAAAATAAACCAACAAAAGATTGAGAATACTCTCAGCAAACACCAGTCCTACGAGGATATAGACCTGTTGCATCAACAAGGATTTGCTTTTGTTTTGGATAATGGCAATATCAACCACTTCTTTGGTCAGTATAGGTCTGTAGGTGGATACAATTGCCAATACTATGGACACCAAAAGCGTGAAGACAAACCATGCTCGAAATTTCATGCCTATCACGAAAAGTCTTTTCACAATAGCCCATGAATTTTTATTGGCGTTGGTATTTTTTTGTTGAGTTTTCTCCATTTTTGAATGATACAAAATTAAGGAATTTTGAGGAATTGACTACCTTTTACAAACAAGTGAAAACAAAATATCCCTTCGGAAAAACATTTTCTGAAAGGATATTTTAATGTATTGTTGTTATTTAATCCTTGAAGGATTTAAAATTCTCGAAGGATTGAGTTTCCAAAAAGTATGCAGACTATTAGTCTTTCAACATTCTTTCGGCTCTTTTTCTGTCTTCCTCGGAAAGAATTTTCTTACGCATACGGATAAAGTTGGGAGTAACCTCTATGGCTTCATCTCCTTGTATGTATTCCATACATTCTTCTAGCGAAAACAAAATTTTTGGAGCAACACCAGTGTCTTTATCTTTACCTGCGGCTCTCATATTATTCAATTGTTTGGCTTCAACAATATTTACCACCAAGTCTCCTGGTTTGTTTTGTTCGCCGATAATCATCCCGGTATAGATTTCCTCTCCTGGATCCACAAAAAATTTGCCTCTGTCTTGTAATTTATTGATGGAATATTCCGTTGCAGGTCCCGTTCCTTTACTTACCAACACTCCATTATTTCTTCCAGGAATAGCCCCTTTGAAAGGTTTGTATTCTGTAAAACGGTGTGCCATAATAGCTTCTCCGGCAGTAGCGGTAAGCATTTGGGATCGAAGTCCTATCAAACCTCTGGAAGGAATTTCGAACTCCATGTGTTGCATTTCTCCTTTGGTTTCCATGATGTGCAAATCTCCTTTTCTTTGGGTTGCCAAATCAATTACACGGGAAGCAAATTCTTCTGGCACATCAACTACCAAAGATTCGTAAGGTTCGCAGTTTACACCATCAATTTCTTTTAATATTACTTGCGGTTGTCCAATTGTCATTTCATAACCTTCTCTTCTCATGGTTTCTATAAGAACCGATAAGTGAAGTATTCCTCTACCAAATACCAAAAATGTATTGGCGTCATCGGTTTGCTGAACTCGAAGGGCAAGATTTTTTTCCAATTCTTTGGTTAATCTTTCTTTTAAATGGTTGGAGGTAACAAATTTTCCATCTTTTCCAAAGAAAGGAGAGTTGTTGATGGAGAAAGTCATATTGAGAGTTGGCTCATCGATAGCTGTTCTTGGCAACGGTTCTGGATTTTCCATATCCACAAAAGAGTCACCAATTTGGAAAGCATCAAAACCTACAACAGCACAAATATCTCCTGCTCCAACTTCTGTAACTTTTTTCTTTCCTAAACCTTCAAAAACATATAGTTCTTTTACCTTTCCTTTTACTATTTTGCCTTCTTCTTGTGCCAGTCCTATCCATTGGGATTCTTTCACGGTTCCTCTTGCTACCTTTCCTATGGCAATTCTTCCTAGGAAAGATGAGTAATCCAAAGAGGTTATCTGCATTTGCAAGTTTCCTTCGGTTATTTTTGGTTCAGGTACATATTGCAAAACTCCATCTAACAAAGGCAAAATAGAGTCTGTAGGTTCCAAACTTGTATTGAACCAACCTTGCTTGGACGATCCATAGAAAGTTGGGAAATCCAATTGTTCTTCGGTTGCATCTAATGCAAAAAACAAGTCAAAAACTTTGTCATGAACCTCATCTGGACGACAGTTTTCCTTGTCCACTTTGTTGATGACTACAATAGGTTTCAGACCCAATTGTAGTGCTTTGTGTAACACGAAACGAGTCTGTGGCATTGGTCCTTCAAAAGCATCTACCAATAATATTACCCCATCTGCCATTTTCAAAACTCTCTCTACTTCTCCACCGAAATCGGCGTGTCCGGGAGTGTCTATAACATTTATTTTGGTGTCTTTATAGGTTACGGAAATGTTTTTGGAAAGAATAGTAATTCCTCTTTCTCTTTCCAAATCGTTGTTATCCATAATAAGCTCTCCACTTTCCTGATTTTCTCTGAAAATGCTGGTTGCATGGATAATTTTATCAACCAAGGTCGTTTTCCCGTGATCGACATGCGCAATAATCGCAATATTTCTAATGTTTTGCATAGGTAAATTTTCGGTTGCAAAAGTACAAATTTCTGAAAAAGTATCCGTGTTTTTTTTAAATTTATTCTAAATGAATGAGTTAAACCCCAAAACTCCCTTTCACAAATCCTAAATCATCACCCTTATAAATACGATTAAAACAAAGTAAAGGACTTGTTCTTGTAAAAATCTATAGGGTTTTCAAAAAAATAAATTTTTCCCAATCTTCAATATTAATCATAAGAAACAATTTCCAAACAATTAGCTTATCCATTGAAAAATTACCAGTAGAATTCATTTTTCAAATTTTAATTTAATTTTTAATAAATGTTTTTTATCACTTGTTTTTTGTAGGAACAATATCATCTAAATTCTAAAAAAACCTTAACTTTGTATAGTTACATTTTACCTTAAAACATGAAAAGAGAAGACATACTAAACGAGATAATAAAAGAACAGCACCGAGTAATCGACAGTCTAAAAGCAAGTGTTGAAGAATACAAAACAGCCTCCGATTTGGACAAAGACAGTGCAACTGACCCGGACGATTTGGCTAGACAATCCGAAGCAAAAGATATGCAATTGAGGTTTGAAAAAATGCTGAAAAAAGAAAAAACCGACTTGGAATTTGTTTTAAAAGAAAAAGACAAAACTTATTCGGAAATTGAGTTTGGAGCAATTGTGGAAACCGATAAAAATTACTTTTTTTTAGCTGTTCCTCTTCCAAAACTTATTATCGATGGGAAAGAACTTTTTTGTATTTCCAAAGACGCTCCTATATTTGCCAAACTCAAAGGAAAAAAAATTGGGGACACCCTAGAAATAGGTACCTCCAACCATACTATTGCCAACATTCTATAAACTATCAATAATGAACAATCCGAAATCTTTTACTTCCACAATTGCTTTATCAACACTCTTGATGTTTTCAGTGGCTTGTGATAAAAATTCTAAAAACACTACTGTCGCCAACGATAATATAGAAAACAAAGAAACCTCATTGGAGCAGGAAGCCAAACTTTTGAAAAATGAAAAAGGCGAAACTATAAAAGTTGTCTATTATGCCGAAGGGAAAGAAGTTGCTGTAAAAATTACCATAGATGGCACAGAACATCAACTAAAAGCAAAAGGCACCAATAACAAAGGCGAACCGATATTTACCGATGACTCGTTTGCTTGGGAAATTATGGAAGGTGGCACTTCTGGAAGGCTAACCAACAAAGCCGGAGAATTCCAAGTTTATAAACCCGAAAACGAATAACCTAATCGAAATAATCTATTGAATCTGTAACTTGTGTTACAGATTTTTTAAATTAAATAACGGATATTTGCTAAAAATTATCAATATGGACATCAATCAAATATTAATTTTGCTTATCGTAGGTTTAATCAGTGGGATACTTAGTGGATTATTGGGTATTGGAGGTGCTGTTTTTATCATTCCGGCTTTGGCTATGGCATTGGGTTTTTCTCAACAAACCGCACAAGGAACTACACTTCTTATGATGATTCCACCAGTAGGACTTTTAGCAGCTTTGCAATATTACAAAGCAGGTCATGGCGATATAAAAACTGCCGGAATATTAGCAATTGCCTTTTTTGTAGGAGGTTATTTTGGTGGGAAATTTGCCAATCAAATTCCACAAGATATTCTGAAAAAATTGTTTGCGATTCTATTAATCATTATCGCTATCAAAATGTTGTTTTTTGATAAAGCACTAAAAATGTAATTTAAAATAAATCACAATAAATATGAAAATAGAACAAATATACACTGGTTGCTTGGCACAAGGAGCATACTTTGTAGTTTCTAATAACGAAGCATTTATAATCGACCCTCTTCGTGAAACCCAACCTTACCTCGACAGATTGGCAAAAGAAAACGCAACCCTAAAATATATTTTTGAAACTCACTTTCATGCAGATTTTGTTTCTGGACACTTGGACCTCAGCAAGAAAACAGGTGCAAAAATAGTCTATGGACCTACTGCCAATCCTAGTTTTGAAACGATAGTTGCCGAAGACAATCAAATTTTTGAAATAGGAAATATCAAAATAAAAGTATTACACACTCCGGGACATACCATGGAAAGTATCAGCCTTTTGTTAATAGACGAAAACGGCAAGGAAACAGCGTTGTTTTCTGGAGACACTTTGTTTTTAGGAGATGTTGGACGACCAGATTTGGCACAGAAAGCCGCCAATATGACTCAAGAGGAATTAGCAGGGATATTATACGATAGTTTGCAAAACAAAATTATGCCTTTGGCAGATGATATTATGGTGTATCCTGCCCACGGTGCAGGATCTGCATGTGGGAAAAATATGCAAAAAGAAACCATGGATACTTTGGGAAACCAAAAAAGAACAAATTATGCTCTTAACCAACCCAACAAAGAGTCTTTTGTAAAAGAAGTACTCAATGGACTTACTGTTCCACCAGCCTATTTTGGGATGAATGTTGCGATGAACAAACAAGGATACGAAAGTTTTGACCATGTATTACACAATGGCAACAAAGCACTATCAGTAGCAGAATTTGTTGAGGTTGCAGAAAATTCAGAAGCACTAATTTTGGACACCAGAAATGCAGCGGATTTTCATACAGCATTTGTTCCAAACTCCATCAATATTGGACTAAAAGGAGATTTTGCTCCTTGGGTTGGTGCTATGATTATTGATGTTCAGCAACCTATTTTACTAATCTGTAACCCCGGAGAAGAAAAAGAAGCGGTAACTAGATTGGCTAGAGTGGGATTTGATAAGGTTTTGGGCTTTTTAGATGGCGGTTTGGAAGCTTGGAAAAATGCAGGATTAGAAACAGATAAAGTTGTAAGAATTTCTGCATCGAAAATGGAGAAATCTATTAAAGAAAATGATGTTATAATAGATGTGAGAAAAGAGTCGGAATACCAAGCCGAGCATTTGGAACAAGCAAAATCTTTTCCATTGTCAGAAATTAACCAATGGTTTTCTTCCTTGGACAAAAATCAACATTTCTTCTTGCATTGTGCCGGAGGTTATAGAAGTATGATTGCTGCTAGTATTCTTCACGCAAGGGGAATCAGAAATTTTTCGGAAATAGACGGTGGATACCAAGCAATAAAAACTACACAAATGCCTACTACCAATTTCATTTGTCCAAATTCTATTTAAAATAAAATATAAAATCACATGAATATTCTAGAAAACATACACTATTTGAGCGACAAACCAACAGTTGCCATTATTAGAAAAAATGAAAAAATAAAATATTTTGCTGTTGCATTAGGAAAAGATGTTGTGATGCACAAACACAAAACCGCCGTTCCCGCTACTTTGGTCGTGCTAAAAGGTGCTTTGGATTTTCGTTTTGTTGATAGAAATTATCATTTGAAGACTTTCGATACTTTTGAAATTCCAGTGGAAGAAATACACGAAGTAATAGGACTGGAAAACGAGAATCTTTTCAGCATACTTCAAGAAATTTAATTTTTTTTGGGTAATGAATGAGATGCTTCAACAAGAAGATTTTTGGGATAACAAATGGAGTAACAACCAGACTGGTTGGGATATAGGATATGCCTCTCCTGCTATTGTAGATTATTTTGAAAAATATGACCAAAAAGATGCCAAAATCCTAATTCCAGGTTGTGGAAACGCTCATGAAGCACTCGCACTTTTGGCGTTAGGGTATAGAAATATTACACTTCTGGATATTGCTACAACCGCTGTTGAACATTTGAAAAATAAATTCCAAAATTCTGAAAATATCAGCATCATAAAAGGAGATTTTTTCCAACATCAAGAGCAATATGATATTATCATCGAGCAAACTTTCTTCTGTGCAATCCCAACAAATTGGAGAGAAAACTATGTAACACAAGCCTACAACTTATTGAGGGAAAATGGGAAAATAGTCGGTCTTCTTTTTAATACGGAATTTGAAAAACAAGGACCTCCTTTTGGAGGGAATACTTCGGAATATATGGAACTTTTCCAAAATAAATTCGATGTTAATATCATGGAAACTTGCTACAACAGCATTGCTCCTAGATCCGGAAAAGAATTATTCGTTAATTTAACAAAAAAATAAATTTGAATAAATTGAATTTAGCTTAAAATGATGAGCAACTTAAACAAATTTTATGAAATGAAAAATTGGATAATAAAAAATAAATTAGGACTATCTGGTATAGTTGTAGGAGGACTCTTGGGATATGCTTATTACTTTTTTATAGGCTGTAGTTCTGGCACTTGTGCAATCACTTCAAAACCATTCAATTCGGCGGTTTATGGAATGGTGATGGGATATTTGGCTTTCTCTGTTTTCGAACCCAAAAAAATTAAAGAAAACTAATTAGAAATGAAAAAATTTAAAAATATTGATTTCAAAAATTGGAACTTCCGAAGACTTATCTATTTGGTAGGCGGTTTTTGGATGATTATGCAATCTTTTTTTGATAAAACATGGTGGATTGCTATCTTTGGTCTCTATTTCCTATCCATGGCAATTTTTCAATTTGGTTGTGCGAGTGGAAACTGTGCTGTTGAACCGAAAAAAAATTAAATTTTCCACTATAAAAAATATCTTTTAATGAAGCCTACCTATCTTACAGAAAAAAACATCAATACCTTTATTAGTTCTGCATTGGAAGAGGATATACAACAAGGAGATTTCTCTTCTCTCTCCACAATACCAGCAGATTTACAACAAAAAGCAAAATTACTGGTAAAAGAAGATTGTGTGATTGCAGGAGTGGAAATGGCCAAATATATTTTCAATTATTTTGATAAAAATCTTACTGTAGAAACTTATATACAAGATGGGGATATTGCCCAAGTCGGGGATATCGCTTTTGTGGTAAGTGGTAGTGCTAGATCTATTCTCTCTACCGAAAGATTAGTCCTCAACTGTATGCAAAGGATGAGTGGGATTGCAACACTCACCCACGAATGGAATACCAGATTGATTGGTACAAAAACCCAATTGTTGGACACTCGCAAAACTACTCCCAATTTTAGGATTTGTGAAAAATGGGCTGTTGCAATCGGCGGTGGAACCAATCACAGATACGGATTGTATGATATGATAATGCTGAAAGATAACCATATCGATTACAATGGCAGCATAACACAAGCTGTGAAAATGTGCAAAGAATATTTGAAACAAAATAATCTTCCACTGAAAATAGAAGTTGAAACTAGAAATTTAGTTGAAGTAAAAGAGGCTATTGCTGCCAAAGTAGATAGAATAATGTTGGACAATATGGACACCGCTACCATGAAAGAAGCGGTAGAACTAATTGGTGGTAGTTGTGAGTCCGAAGCATCAGGTGGAATTACCAGAGACCGATTGCAAGAAATTGCAAAGACAGGCGTATCGTTTATTTCTGTTGGTGCATTGACTCATTCCGCAAAAAATATCGACTTGAGCTTGAAGGCGATTAAATAATATTATCTTCCTAAAAATTCTTGTTGAGTCCTATAACAATGTGTAAAGGTAAAAGCCTTTGGGTATAAGCACTTTCGCTAACATTGGTTATGGAATAGCTTCTAATTTCTTTGGTATTAAGCAAATTGTTAGCAGCCAGAAAAAAAACCATTTTCCATTGAGTAGCTTGATAATTTAGTTTGAAGTCCAAAAACTGCGTTGCAATTTGTGCTGAATTTCCAGATTTGTAATATTCATATTTCAATTCGGATTTCAAAGTTCGACTAAGATTATAGTAGAAGTTTGCAAAACCATTTTGGTCAGTGTATTTATTTTTCCCATTATCAGAATTTACAAAATTGAATGTCCAAGTGTACCCCCATTCATAATTGAATTTCCCCAAGAAACCAGACTTCATCTCCAATCCAGCTTTCAAATTAGTAAATTGTGTGCTGAATAATGGTTGGTTGTTGATACTACTTTGGTAATTGGATTTCATAAAATTTCCCAACAGGCTAATCCTAGATTTCAGAGGTTTTAGGTATCTTTTCAGTTCCAAATTGGCATTCCATGATTCGTTATTTTTCAGCAAAATAGATTGATAAAATGAGTAATTTGGGTTGATGATGGATTGACTAGACAGGTAATCCTCATTTTTAGTATAATTAATATTAATATTAAAAACCCTAGTAAGACCATCGCCACGGTTGTAGTTAATTCCTCCGTTGTAAGAAGCTATTGGAGAAAAACCCATAAGGTTGTTTTTAAACGATCGTTCTCCTTGATAGATATAACCCGAATAAAGATTGTCCACTGTTGTTGTAGTGTATCTTTTCCCAGCATTGATGCCGATTGTACCAAACGAAAATGTCCCGTATCCCAAATTGAAAGATGGCGAAAAAGCAAAAGCATATTTTTTTGTAGAATCCAATTCTGTCCACATATATTCATTGAGAATTGTAGTGCTGAAATTCCAGTTTTTTTTCCATTTCACTTTGTAGTCCAATTGTGAGAATAAAGTATTTTTACTAAACTCCAAATCGTTGAAAAAGGCAGATTGGTCAAAATAAATAGCTTGTCCCGAATTTCCCAATAAGGAAAGGTCGGATTGCAAACGATGTTTTCTGAAATCCAATCCAGCGTTTATTTGCAAATTTCTATTTTCCGAATAATTTTTGAGCCAAGAAAATTTAGCACCACCAAAATCCAAACCTGCATCTACTTTTTGGTGTAGTAATTGTGCGGAATTATCTCCACTAATGATGGCAGCCAAATTGTTTTTCTCGAAAAACTCATACGGTCTATTTTGGTGTATATATCTAGCAACAGCAACTATTGCAGCACTGGAATCTATTTTTTTTGTGAAGACAACTCTATTCTCTGTGGCTGATAGCTTGTTGTTTCCGGATTGGAAATTGGGTACTCCATTAAAAATAAAATGATTGTCGTTGTCTTCATTCAGAGATGAAAATTTAGAATAAAAAACCAAATTACTTTTTTTATAATCTTTTGTTAGTTCTATTTTTCCGACTATATTTTTATTGTTTTGCTTCCAAGTTTTGCTTTCGGTATTACGGAATGAAGTTCCATCATAATCGAATTGATAATAGCTATCCATATAGTTCCTGTTTTCGGTAGTGTTGTAGATACTCACCAATTTCAGTTTCCAATCCTTTTTGAAATTATAAATATAGCTAAGTGATGCTAATTGATCGTTGTTGAAATTGGTACGGTTGTCGCCAAAACTGTAGTTTTTTCTGTGCAAATTGAGCATGGAAAGAGTAGAAATATCACTGCCTACATTTTCTACTGCTTGGTTGGAGTCCGGATTGATAAGATAGCCAACGCCATCCATTTCGTTTAGTCCGAGATTGTTGGCGTTGTAGAGGAGATAGACTTTTTTTCTTTTGGTAAAATTCATCAGGTTGAATTTTCCTTGTCGCATATCTTCGGCATAACTAGTAGAAGCTAGGATTACATTTCCGAACCACTTGCCTTTTTCTTTTTCTTTCAGGGTAAGATTGATAGCAACCGACTCACTTTTTTCTACATTTTTCAGGAGTTTGTTTTTGGAATAATTTTTCAGGATTTGTACCGTTTCCACCGGTTTGGTTGGCATATTTTGGGTAAGAGTTTGGTATCCTTTTTCGAAAAGGTCATCACCTTCTACCATTACCCTTTCTACCTCTTTGTTGTTTACTTTTATTTTACCATCTTTTTGTACGGTAATACCAGGGAGTTTTTTCAGTAGATCTTCTACATTCTGCTCGGTTCCGTTGGTAAATTTGTCTGCCTTGTACTCTACGGTATCTTTTTTTATTTTGATGGGATTGGTACGAGAAATTACAACTTCTTTAATATCTTCGGTACGGATTTTTTCTAGGACTATTGTTTTCAGATCAACAGTTATTCCTTTTTTTATAAATGATACTTTTTCTTTTTTGGAAACAAAACCCATAGCATTTATTTCTAAGACAAAATCGCCATAATGCTCGGTAACTAGACTAAACTCGCCATTGGATTGTGAAAAGGTATAGGAATCTATATTGTTATTTTTATCCATAAGGATAACATTGGCTCTGGCAACAGGTTGTCCATCATGGGATTGCAATAAGCCTTTTATGGTAACTTGTGCAGAAAATAGTTGGGTTAATAAGCAGCAGACAAGGGTTATATATTTCATTATACTACAAAAAAGGAGCTAAAGCTCCTTTGAGATTGTGGGTTTTATATTTATACAATAAATTTTTTGTTCATATTTTTGTTTAGATTGCAAATTTAGATATTACAATTTTTATTTCAATCCGACTTTTTTCTTCATTTCTTCTAGGCTCATAACATTACCACTTCCTCTTTTTTCGGGTTCTTTTTCCCATTCGAATTGAAGTTCTCTATCTGATTCTCTCAAAAAGTCTGTTGCACGATACGAATTAGCTGATAAACTAGCTCTAGTCATACTTTCAAGCTTTCTACTAAAATTATTTTCTTTTTGAACATATTCTTTGAACGAAATGGGATTTTCTTTTAATTTATCAATAAAAGCTGTAATAGCATTTGGAATTTCCAATTGACTGTTCAAAATTAATTTTTTGGTAACATAGTGATATTGTTCATCCTCTTGCCAAGCCTCTAAGATTAACCCTGGTAATCCTGAATATTTCCAAGGTCCTGATGAAAAAGGTATTTCTGGCGAAAAAAATGCAAAAACTTTTCGTCCTCTAAACTCACATTCGGCTTTTATGCATTGGTAACCCATGATTTCTTTCGTTTCTTTTAAAATTTTCCAATTAATCTTAGGTGCTTTATCTTCCGTTAATACATTTTTTACAGGAGGCATTAAGCCATTGTGATAGAATATGTCGTTCTTTTTCAATATGAGATAGCCAATGTCATTTACATTGAAATTATTTGAAAAAATCTGTTCAGCACTTGGTTGTTTAGTAGGATTTCCTATTTCAATATATATACTACTATTGTTTTCTTCTACCATCAAAACAGAAGCTAATACACTGGTACCCCAAATTTCAGCAAACTCGACAATTATTTTCCCTTTCTGTGAAAATACCAAAGTTGGAAATAAAAATATAAATGACAAAAGCAATCTCATGATAATTAATTGGTTATGTTAGTTAGTAGTGAAAACCCCAGTTCCTACAACATTTACATCCTGCGTAATCTTACGAATTCCATTCACAGCACCGTTGCATTCATTTCCTTTTCCGGCAGTATATTCTATTACTCTTTTATATTCTTGACCTGTTGAATCTCTAAAGATTAGCAAGGTTTCAATAATACAGTCAAATGTCAATGTTAATCCAGGACCACCAGGACTTATTGTATTCTTTAATAAAATAATTTTTTGTTTATTTTCTTTTTGTAAAGGAGAAATTTTCCCTTGGTTTGCCATTGCGTTTCCGCAGATTCCGGCTGTTAGTAACAGCCCTAAAACTAATTTTCTCATAGTTCTTCTTTTTAAAATTTTGTTAAATAAATTAATTATACAACCGGTTGTGTTTTGCAAATATATATCGGTTTTTCAAAAAAAAATGGGGGGGGTAAAATTTAACAAAAATTTAATATTTTTAACAGTTTTTTATATTATTTGTTTCTGGCGTTTTTGTAAGAATATTTCTTGTGATTGCTACACAGATGAAACTTCTACGGAGTTTTTTGGGGTTTTATTTTTTCATTAATCAATTTAATCTTTATTATTTTAAGGGTTCTTTTTCCCATTCGAAGGATTTTTCTAACTCTAAATCTCTATTGAGTAAAGATTTTGAAAAATCCTGACTACTGCCACTGGGTAATGTAGATTGTAGTTTTTCGATAGTGGTTTTTTTGTTTTTATTATCTATTTCTACAAACGATTTATATGGAATAGCTTTTGGTATTTCGTCTTCAAAATATTTGACAACACTTTTATTAAAGGTGTAATTTGTATTTAACTTAATTTGTACAGCGGTAAAAGTATAATAACCATCTTCGTCGGTAGCTTCTAATATTAGCCCAGGTAACCCTCTTAGTTTCCATGGTCCAAATGGAGAAGGTATATTTTTGGTGTACCAAACAATCCATTTCTTACCACGAAAATTTGATTCTGCTTTTTCACAGGTATAACCCAAAATTTCTTTGTATTGTTGAGGAATAATTTTCCATCGGGGCATAAAACTATCATTCATCAAATAATATTTTAAAGAATAATAGTCCAATCCAGTAACATAAAAGTTGTTGTTTTCTGTTTTTTGATACCTTAATGTTTGAGCATTTTCCGATTGTTTGGACAGGTCGAAAGTTTGTAAGCTTATACTGTCGGTTGGTGTATTTTTATCTTTCTGAAACTCGAATTGAAGAAAGGTATCTTTGTCAAACATGGAGTACAATACAGTTTTGTCTATGGTAGTGGTGTACTTACCAAAGTTTTGTTCATAGATAACAACATTAACAGGGTTGTTTATTTGCCCCCACAATAAACTACTTAACAATACAAAGAAAAAAGATTTCATAAATTTTAGTTTATATTCTCTATTTTATTGACCACGGGTCCTGGAGTTGCACATCCTGGTACTGTTGTGTAGAAATTTTTGAATAAAAGTCCCATTGCAGCACCATTACATTCCGAACCACTACCAGTAGTTGCAGTATAGGTAGTAGATAACTTTGTGCCACAAGAGTCATAAATGTCAATTTTAGAGTAAATCGAACATCCACCATCTTTTACAGTTGCGATTTTCTTAATTGCTTTTTGCACTTTGTTGTCATTTTTTTCGACAATTTTCCCTTGGTTTGCCATTGCGTTTCCGCAGATTCCTGCTGTTAGTAACAGCCCTAAAACTAATTTTCTCATAGTTCTTCTTTTTAAAATTTTGTTAAATAAATTAATTATACAACCAGTTGTGTTTTGCAAATATATACCGGTTTTTCAAAAAAAAATGGAGGGGGTAAAATTTAACAAAAATTTAATATTTTTAACAGGTTTTTATATTATTTGTTTTTGGCGTTTTTGTAGGAATATTTCTTGTGATTGCTACACAGAAAAAACTCCGTAGGAGTTTTTTGGATTTTTATTTTTTCATTAATCAATTTAATCTTTATTTTTTAGTGGTTCTTTTTCCCATTCAAATTGAAGTTCTTTTGAGTTATTACGAAGATATTTTGGTAACCAAACAGAACCAGTTGATGCTGCAATAATCCTTGCATTCATTTTTTTCATAAAATCGTTTTGTATTTCTACGGATTCTTGTATTGATATTGGATTTTCCATCATTTTATTAATATGTGATGTTAATTTGTCTGGAATTTCCATTTTGGAATTTAACAATATTCTTGTTACTGCAAATACAAATTTTTCTTCTTCATCTCCAGCTTGTAAGATTAAACCAGGAAGTCCATAGTATTTCCAAGGTCTGGAATTAGATGGTATTTCTGGAGTAAAATAAGCAAATACTTTTCTACCACGAAATTCTCCAACTGCTTTTTTGCATTTGTACCCTAGTAACTCTTTTGTTTCATTTGTTATTTTCCATTGTATATGAGGAGTGTTATCTTTGGTTATTTTATCTATTAATTTAAGATTTATGCCCGGTATTTAGTTATTGGACGGTATTACCATTGAAAATTGTAAATTTGCAAATCAATATTGATAGTATTTTTTTATAATGAAAATAGTAGTTGGACTTTCCGGGGGCGTAGATTCTAGTGTTGCAGCTTATCTGTTGCAACAACAGGGACATGAAGTTATTGGACTTTTCATGCGAAATTGGAATGATGCTTCTGTAACTTTGGAAGATGAATGTCCTTGGATAGAAGATAGCAATGATGCACTAATGGTGGCACAAAAACTCAACATTCCTTTTCAGGTAATAGATATGAGTGATTTGTACAAGGAAAAAATTGTGGACTATATGTTTGATGAATATGCCAAAGGTAGAACTCCCAATCCCGATGTACTTTGCAATAGAGAAGTGAAATTTGATGTTTTTCTGCAAACAGCTTTATCGTTAGGTGCGGAAAAAGTTGCTACCGGTCATTATGCCAGAGTCAATGAAACAATTTCCGATAACGGAACTTCTATTTTTCATCTTATGGCAGGGAAAGACAACAACAAGGATCAGAGTTATTTCCTTTGCCAGCTTAGTCAAGACCAACTGTCCAAAGCACTTTTCCCAATTGGAGAATTAACCAAACC
>JAFDZJ010000224.1 GCA_018266965.1 Bacteroidota bacterium | reverse complement strand
TTATCAACCGAAATCAATCAGGCCTTATTTTACCTCGGCAACATCACCGGTGAAATTTCAAATGAGGACAAGCTGGATTATATTTTTGGGAAGTTTTGTATTGGAAAGTAACCCACGCCTTTAAAATCAACGCTTTTGCAAGTATAGTGCGGTGTTGAGAGTACTTCCAAGTAATACTTAATGCATACTTTTTCCCCTTTATTCGCCCTTTTTATGTTACTAATTGGGATACAATTGTTTTTTTGGTCGGATCATTCGCCTGATTTTTAGTTGAAAATTTTAGAACGTACACGTAGTTACCGTTAGCTACAAATAGTTACTCGTAGTTACACAGTAAAGTGGCGAAATAAACAAATGTATGAGCAGTACACTTCGGCTAAAAAAGGCTTGTGAATATTGCAAGCAAACATTCATTGCACAAAAGACTGCAACGAGGTTTTGTAGCCATCGTTGTAATAGCAGAGCATACAAACAAAACATCAGAGAACAAAAGAAATCTACTGTACAACAAGATTTAATCCAGCATACGGCAAAGTCATCGCCTAAACTATCATCTGTTCAGTCAAAACAGTTCTTGGATATTAAGGAGACTTGTATTCTCTTAAAATGTAGTGAAAGTACTTTGCGGAAACTGATTTCAAAAGGGAATATCCGTACCGCACTTGTTGGTAGAAAACACATCATCCGAAGAACAGATATTGAATTACTGTTTGATAAAGCAAACTAAAATCAATTACAACATAGTTTTTTTTGAGTTGTACACGCTGAAATTCATTTTTGGATGAAATACACATCTTAAACGAGAAAATCGAAATTTGCGTGTACAACTTCCAAATTCAGCAAAGAGCAATGCAAACCCTGTTTCACTACTCAAAGAAAACATTACATTGTCTGCTTTGCATACTTTGCCCGTATGTCTAAAACCCAAAGACAGACGTTTGTTGTTTTTGCGGTCTTATACAGGCTTATTATTATCTTATTAATATTCTAATAATATTATAGAATATAAAAGCAAGGAAGATACTTTATTGCATAAAGTATTATCTATCTTATAGTTATTATAGTAAAATATGTTGGGAAATTTTTCATAAACAAATTTTTCTCTGGGAGATTTTAAAATAGTGGGTGCTTCTGACTTGTATATCAATATTCATAGGGTGTTTGGCAAATGAATTTGCAATGTCTAAAGCATGTCGCTTGGGATAATCTGTAGTCCTGTAGTAGTCCTCTTGAAAAATAGACATACGGGCAAACCGACCAAAGTGTACAAAGTGTTTCTTCATTTGGGCGTTTGAGAGGTAATATTCGGTACTGCAAAATTTAAAACGGGTAGAACAAGCTGAAACTAAAAATCAGATGAATGATACCGCTTTTGAAAGAAATCATGTAGAACTCGAAGGAAAACAGGCAAAGCAATCTGCTATTTAAAATTCCTCTTGAAAATCACATAAATAAAGGTGTTTTTGGCGGTTACTTTCCCCCGCAGAAAGTAGTAGGGGTTGTTATTGAGGTAGCAGCAGATGAAAGTTCGGCTATCATGGTTACACCATTTGACGAAAATATGCAATATGCTATTGCATACACCGAAAGAAGGTTTCAGTTTGAAGATGGACGGAGAAATGATTTTATTCTGCGTGTTGCCTGCAATTGTAATCGGTATGGCTTTTTTAAAGATAATGTTTTGCAATACCTGATAAAACACTATACCCGTCCTGATTTTCCAGCAAGCGAGATAGCAAGTGCCGTAGATTCTGCATACAGCAGGTATGAATCTGAATTTGGCACATGGGAGTGTAGGAAGTATAAAAACACTTCAAATAGTGTTGCCGTTACATCATCGGATAGAGCAGCGGCTCTGCCGATTCCAAACAACTATCCTACGGTTGTGGAGCAGGGCAATACTGGCTCAACCTCTGAATTTGAAAACCAGTTGAATGCTTTTAAGCAGTTACTTGGCAAGTTTCCCAATTCAAACGATAAGGACATTTTCGTTACGGGATGCTTTGCAGGCATTCTATTGGGAAATAAAATTTCAGCAGGCAAATAGTCATACAAGGTTGGGGTCATAAACCCCAACCTTTTTTATCATCTTTTAAAACAATAGAACATGCAAATTGACAATACAACAGAAAGTGAGCTGTCATTAGACACGCCATTGATAACAGATTTTGTTAAGGCAAACCTTCCCTTTTTTATGAGGCAAGTACTTGACAGACTATCTGAACGAGAGCAGGATGTTTTTATAATAGGCACATTGGTTGCAGTCAGCGGTAGTGTTGAAGCATCAGGGCTGTACCACCACAAAAAATATCATGCTTCATTATATGCTTTTATTTCTGCTCCACCTGCTTCGGGCAAAGGTGTATTGAACTACTGTACACAGTTAATCCTTCCATTACATAAGTCATTAAAAAAGAAAAGCGAAAATGAAATGGAGATATACGAAACCGCTAAAGCAGACTATAACCAAAAGAAGAAAGCAGGTGCAAAGAATATTGAGAAACCAGAAAAGCCATTGTTCAGAACATTGCTGATGCCTGCCAATAGCAGTTCATCACAATTCATTGAACACTTGCAGCACAATGGCGAAAAGGGATTGATAATTGAAACAGAGGAAGACACATTAACAAGAACATTGGAAAGCGATTTTGGGAACTACTCTGATACGCTGCGTAAAGGGTTTGAACATGAGCCAATAAGTATGCGGCGCAAAACCGACAAACAATATATTGAGATATTCAACCCACAATTGGCTATCTGCTTGAGCGGCACTCCACAACAATTAGCCAAATTGGTAACATCCGTTGAAAACGGTTTGTTCAGCCGTTTCATATACTATGTGTTTCGGAAAACGCCACAATGGACGGATGTAACGCCGGCCGTCAATGGAGAGTTTTTGTTCCCTGATATGATTAGTATGCTGGGCGAAGATTTATCCGTTAGCCTGATGGGGCAACGGAGAACACCGCTGCATTTCTCCTTGCAGGAACATCATTGGTATAACTTGAATGTTGAGTTCCAAAAACGGGTAAAAGAGTTCAGTTGCTTTGTGGGCGAGGAAACAAGTGCCAATATATTCAGGCTGGCAGTATCAACTTTTCGCATGGCAATGGTGCTAACAACATTGCGGATGATTGAAGCTAACCGCTATGAAAACAATTTAGTCTGCAATGACTTGGATTTTGATATGGCTATGAGCCTATCAGAAACATTTTACCAGCATTTACTGTATGCCTTTAAAATTGTCAAGAACTCTGATGATGTGCTGGACAAGCAATTGAAAACATTCAGCGCTATTCTCCCAAATAGTTTTGACAGAAAAACGGCAATTGAGGTGGCGAGGCAAAATGGCATTACGGCTCACGAACGGACATTGGATAAGTATTTAAAGAGATTGATTGGTTATAAGTACTTATCTAAAAATGAATACAACAATTATCAAAAAGTAAATTCTACAAATGGTATAATCAATGCTGCGTAAATTTTTAATTAGGGTTCTGCACAGTTAGCCTGCTTTGCTCGGGTAGCCTTGGGTCTTGTCTCAAAAAACTGTAATTGTAAGGGTTGGGGTTCATTACCTCAACCCTTTTTGAGTATCTTAAAAGGAGTAAAATCAGTATTTTCGCAAGCAAATAGGATTATGTAAAAAAGAAAATTATTAAATAACATATTGCGTTTCGCAAACTATTCTGTGGTCTAAAAGTCGAAAATTTAAGTAGTACAGAAGGGTTTAGCAAAACGCTCAGGCATGGGCTTGGGCGTTGCTTTACTTGTACTACAGGGTTTCGACTCCCTCGCATACGGGTAAATGTCAATGTTCCAAGCCTATTTTATTGGCAGAGGTTGTGAGATGCAAGTACAAATTACATTCACAATGAAACGAATAATTGCTCTGCTCTTAATCCTTTTATGTCATTTAGCTTACGCTCAAAATGGACAATTACCACATAAAGTAAGAACTGATTTTTGTAGGAATGCTTATATCAATTATAAGTACGGTAGTGATGCTTTTAAAGCATGGATGATACAATCCGCAAGAAACATTGGGCTAACTTCCCTTGTAGAAATACAGACGGCAATTGAAAATATCTGTAATAACAAAGAATTACAAGACGATTTTTTTAAAACTGCTTATCGAATTGGAGGTAGTCGGGATTTTATTTTCTCGCAGTTCTTGAGCATAGACATGACTGCTGAAAATGCCAAAATACTAACAGACTATCTGATTGCTAAATACGGAACCGTAGTTTCAACAAAAATAGTTGATGAAGAATATATTAAGGATACTACTGTAATTGAAGATGGAAATTTGTTAAGAAGTTTATATCCCAAAGGGCAGTTGCAGTCAGACACAAGTATTACTTATAGACAAAATACAATTGGTGTCGAGAATAATCAGGCTGTATACAACGCAAAAATAATTAGGCAGTTCCTGTTTGAAAAAAGTTCCAATAATGTAAATGATGAGCCGACTGAAATATTGGCTGTTATTCTTAAATTATCACTCATAAAAAGCAGTGGGGAAAAATCAAAGCCATATTGTTCTGTTTTACTTTTTAATAAAATAGGGCAGGGAGAGCAGTGGAAATTAAGTGAACAGCATCACCACCTGAATCTTGATGAATTGAATGTTTCTGATGTGAAATTTAAAATTGAAGATGGTGTCAATCTTTTATTATTCACGGACAGCATTAATGGAATTACTACGAAGTCAATTGTTTATAATATTGAGAATATGTATGCTTCCCCTAAAACAATAACTAATACGCATATTGTAACTACTAATAGTTTAGAGCAAAAAACTGATGAAGAAATACAGCCATTTAATACAACCAAATGTAAGGCTTTAAAAAGTATGTCTTTGCTTGCTAAGTCAAATGTAAATAGTGCAAAATTGTACTTATTACCAAAGGATGCAATTGTATATGTTTATATGGAGTGGAAGGGTGAAGAACCTGGCAAATTTGTTCGTTGTGTTTATTACGATAAAGCAGGCAAAGAGCATAAAGGATATGTTATTTCATCCTCTCTTGAATGGTTGCAGGCTGGGTAAAGGGAAATAACCTGTTGCAATTCTGGTAGCTTTTTGTGGACTTTAGGTACACAAAAATTTACTATGGAACAAGAAGCAGTAGTTTTATCATTCTTGGGTGAGGGTGAAAGCATACAAGTATTCAAAGCCTCACCAACCCCACAAGGTAGCTTCATCCTCAAAACCACCACACGGCGGGAGCATTTTAAAACATTTGTTCGGGCTTTTAAGCGAATAGATAAAGATTATCCTAGGTATTATCTGCATCTTGATTTTGTAGAGGAGTGCTACAAAGAAATACTGCGTGTTAAACTTGTAGAACATCGCCAAAAATCGAGTTTTAATAAAGAACTGTATCAATATGCAGAAATGAGGTTTGAGGAGGTTCTTGGGGTATAAAGCTTGAGAATTAAAATTACTTCTCATCGCCTAAGTTATCGAAAAGTGTAGGCACATTGTCTTGTGTAGCTTTTTTTGATGTCCCTTTTGTTTTGCCATCTCTAAAATCTTGTTCGATAGATTTATCAATCCTAATAGGGTTTTCTACAGTATGCCCTTTATGAATTGTAGATTCCCCATATTTATTTTTATCTATAAACCATATTTGGTCTCTTCTTAGTTTCTTGTTCAGCAAAACTGTATTATGGACAACAAAAATCATTTGCGAACCTGTTACATTGTTTTTATTATTATGGTACGTTTCCAAAAGAAATACAAGAAGTTGTGTACTCAAACTTGCATCGAGTTCATCTATTAGTATTAGTTGTGAATTTTTAATGGCATAAGCAAGATGGCAGGCAAGAATGAAATACTTAATTGTTCCAGATGATTCGTTTTTTAATAAATTGAATTCTACTTGTCTTATAAAGGAATACTCAGCATCATATACATTGTGCTGGGTGAATAAATCAAAATTTGACATTTCAATTCCAAATAAAAAGTCTGCTGTTTCTTTGGTGAGTTTTCCGCTTGAAATGTAATTAGCAACTTTTGAGAAAATTGATGTGAATCCTAAATCTGAATTATCTAAAAACCTTAATATTGCAGTTCTATATTCTTCCTTTGAATATATATTGGCAGCATTGCTTGTTGTCAATCCATAGTTTTCATTTAAAATAATATTACCTCTAAACCATTCGGCTATTTTATTTATTCTTGGAATACTGTCTTGTGCAAGTAGCACAGATAAGAATAAGGATTGGGGCTTGCTAAACAGCTTTGCTTGCTCTATCCTATTTTCTGCTTGTTTATTCCATAACTTACTTATTTCTCTTATTTCTTGATGCGCTCTAATAAAAAGCAAATTTTCTCTAACAGCACCATCTGCGTAATGCAATTCCTCGCTTATTATTCGTTCATTATTTACTTCAAAGGCGTATCTATATTTTGTGTTGTGTACAATAAAAGTGGCTTCAAAAAAACTTGGTGAATCTGTTGTTGAAGTATTCAAAAGAAAAGGTTCAACGTCAATTTCTTGAGTAATTTTTCCAAATGTAAAGGAAGTTAAAATGAACTTTCTAAAAAAGGAATAAGCTTTTATGATGTTCGATTTTCCATAGGCATTATGACCAAAAACCGCTGCTGATTTTACTAAGTTTAATTTCGGATTATATAGGTAAGCACAATGTGTGTAGTCCTTTTTTTCTTTTAATGCTTCTGCAGTCAAGTCCAGTTCGACTTCATCCTTGAAGGATAAATAATTTTTTACTTTAAATCTGATAAGCATTGCGATTACAAAGTTCAAAATTACGCAAATTATGCATTTATCCACAATTTGTGGATATTATATTTTATCAAAACTTAAAATTATTCCAATATTTGCAAATATTAATAACAGAAGGTTATAATATTGACTTCTGTTGTTAATATTATTTCCTAACATAAAAATACTATAAAAATGGCAACAAATCCGCCGAATGATGGCAGTAGAAAAGGTGCGGTTAAAGATCGCTCACAGGTTTACAATCCCAAAACTGATTCTTGGGTAAAAAGAGATTCTGAAAATGGGCAGTTTATGGATGTGAAGACTTCTGATAACAAGCCATTTAAAGGGGTAACAAAAGAAAAAAAGTAATCTGTTATGCTGATGCTAACTATTGTTTAAAACTAAATTATTTAGCTATTTAAAAACTAATTAATTTAGCGTAATTAAAATTAAATAAAATGAATAATCCAAAGTTTCAAATGTTCCAGAGTACTGCTAATAGTCAGTATTATTACCGTTTGCGTTCAGTAAATGGCGAAATTATCCTTAATGGCGAAGGATACACAACTAAGCAAAATTGTCTTAATGGTATCTACTCCGTAAAAGAAAATGCGCCTTATGACAGTCGCTATGATAGAAAGGATAGTTATAATAACTACACTTTCAACTTAAAAGCTGCTAATGGCGAAATCATTGGTCGTAGTGAGAACTACACAACAACAGCGGCTCGTGAAAATGGAATATCTGCTGTAAAAAGGGATGCTTCAAACGCTCCGATTGAAGATTTAACTTAAAAACATATTATGAACAGAATATATTACTTGGATAAATTAAAGCCAGCAGACCGATTGGTTTTGCCCAAAAGTAGCATAGGCTTAGTACAGCATCATGCGATATATGTTGGGAAGGACAACAAGGGTAATAGATTGTATATAGAAAATGCCATTGGTAAAGGCGTTCAAATGGTAACTGAATCCTACCTTTTTAGAGATGGACACGAATTAACAAGAATAGAACCCTTTGTTGGCAATCAATATCAACGGAATGCTGCTGTTAGGCTTGCTATGCAATCATTAGGAAGGCAATATGATTTGCTCAATTTTAACTGTGAACATTACGCAAATTCTGTACAACATAGAAATAGTTATAGCAATCAGGTTGGCAATGGCATTGTATTGGGGCTGTTGGCGTTAGTGCTTGGTGTTGGATTATCGAACAAGTAAGTGGGAGTTCTCTTTTTAGTTCAAATTAATAAAGTTGTATGGCTGGATTTATTGCAGGTGTGGGAGTAACTCTATCTGAACATTTCTTTTCAAAAGGAATTGATAGCCTATGGGAAAATAAAGAAAGGTTATCTCTATTTAGGAAAATATTACTGCCCAAGTATCGAAAACAGAAAATACGGTTTTCAATAAGTTATTTATTCCGAATTAAGATTCCTACTACAAATTCTTATCTGTTGGTAATGAATAGAAGAATCCCTAATCAGCTTCAACCAGTTGGAGGTGCTTACAAACGCTATGGTGATGATAGCCTCTTTGAATCATGGGGATACCAGCCTGACAAAAAGAGTAATGGATTAGGAACAGATTCGATAAGCGAAAATGACTTACGGTTTTTCGTTAGTGGAAAGAATGTGATAAAAGTAATAAAGTGGTTTGAGTCTGGGAAAGAAAGGGAATGTAGTGGTAATCGTGAATTTACAGAAGAATTAATTGATACTAAAATACTTGATAAAACAACTTTTGAAAAAATATTTTATAAGCATTTAAGCAGGCATTCTTCTCATTTGAGGTGGAGTGATTATCACAAATGTTATGAAGTTTTGATTTATGACATTTTTGAATTGCTTCCCACAAACCAGCAAAAAGAAGCTTTGGTTGAATTGGCAAGAGTTCCTATGGATATTAATAAAGGGTATGCAATTGTAGAATGCGAGGAAATAGAGCAGCTTAGATTATTGAGTAATAGAACACAAATTGCAAAAATTGGAGAACATACAAGATTTATTATAAACGATAAAAAATAAGAATGATGGATTTAGACTTGTTTAAAAATTATGCTCTACAAAGAGAAGAATTGCTTGCACGAATTGCTCAATCTCTTCAGTTAGACGAAAGTAGAAAAGAAAGAATGGAATCCGCATATCGGTCTGTTTCCACGGTTATTGATAGCGACCAAGGCTTTTTTAAAGATATTGATGTTGATGTATATCCGCAGGGGTCTGTTGCTTCGGGTACAACCACAAAGCCCTTAACAGGCTCTGAATTTGACCTTGATATAGTTGTACATATAAAAAGTGTGTATAGTAAATACACTCCGAACCAAATCTATAACGAGCTAATAAAGGTTTTGGAAATTGATGATAGATACAAAGATAAGATTGTTAAAAAGAAACGCTGTGTTAGGTTAAAATACGCAAACGATTTTCACATGGACATTATGCCAGGCTGCATAAAGTTAGTAGTTGGCGATAACAATATTAAAGTTCCGGATAGAGAGTTAAAAAATTGGGTAGATAGCAATCCAAAAGGGTTTGTTGACTGGTTTTTAAGCAAAGCTAAGACTTTAAATAAACTAAGTTTACTTGAGGAATATAGGCGATATTTAGTAAATCTGAAAGCAGAAGTACAGGATTTACCCAATGATGACTTTTATAAAAAAACTCCTTTGCAACGTGCGGTACAGTTGATAAAAAGATATAGAGATATTTACTTTGAGAAAGATGACACATATGCTACTACAAGTATTGTGCTAACTACATTGATGGGTCAATTTTATGCAGGTGAAAATACTATTTATTATACCTTGGAGAATATTGTAACGAAGATAACATCGGGTTATCAAAGTGCTTTAATGAGCGGCACGAGATTCAAGGTTTTCAACCCTACAAATCCTAATGAGGATTTCACAGATAAGTGGACTGACAAACACTACGAAAACTTTTATTCTTTTATTATGGATTTCCACAAAAGATGGGATAGCATAAAGAATAGTTTTGAGACTGGTGGTAATGATTACATACGGTTATTCGGAGAAGGGGTTTATAAGCAATCGCTTCAAGAGCAGGTTACCAAGATGTCGAAATATTCTTCTGATCCTATTTCAAAAGCAAATAATTTGATTATTACAGGCAAAGCATACACCGATTCCAAAGGAAATATTAATACCGATAGCGGTTATAGAAATGACACACATAGAAATTTTGGAGAATAGTTTATTAGAGGACTATAAGAGAAGTGCTGACAGGCTATTGTATTTAGAAAAGACGTTGGTGGAATATCATTATAGTTGGTTAAATCTTGTCCAAACTAAATCAGAAATATTGGGCAAAGGAACTATTTATGTTAATGGTGAAAGATTTGATGTTTTATTGCGGTACTCTCCATTTTTGCCAGGTAGATTTGACAGAATATTTATTGATAGAAAAGATATTGAATTTAGTTCCCAAATTCACCTATATAGAGATATGAGTTTATGTCTTTATCATCCATTATTAGACAAGCCTTTGTTTAAAATCATTCCTTTGTTTAAGATGATACCGTGGATAAGTGAGTGGTGTGTGCACTATTTGGAGTGGAAAAAATATGGGGTGTGGTTAGGAAAGGAAATTGCTCATTAATTATTGGCGAATCCCGTATTTTGTGCTCCAAACTTATTTATCCCTGCGAATTCTGCATGGAGATGAAGCCTGTATCGGGAAATAGTGATTTTCTCGTATTATATGTCAGATGGAAAATCTCAAAAATTGAAGATTGATTATTCTGCCTCTTGTTTCTGTAGGACTTTAAAGAAGAAGATTGTAGAAAGATTTTCAATTAAATTTTGATGTTTATAACCCTCTTATATATTTTAATATTACAATTATTAGATTAAACCTTATCGGGTTGATAATATTTTTTGTTTGATTTTTCCCACTACCTCACCTCTCACTTCAAACTCCGAATTGCCTTAAATGATGGTCAAGGTGCTTCCATAGGGCCTTTCCCCATTCGTTTTGAG
>JAFDZJ010000223.1 GCA_018266965.1 Bacteroidota bacterium | reverse complement strand
TCGGGGTAATTAAAATCCAAGTTTTTAATCTTTTCCCAAACACCCAAATATTCCAATGTATTTTTATTGCTTATCCACTTGCCAATTAGTCCACTACCCTCACGGCAAGAAGCAGTCATATCGGTCAAGCTGATATAGTCCGTTTCATTTTGGCAAATAACCGTTATTGTTGCTTGGTTTACATTTAAAATTCTACTCTTTGCCATTTTTTACTTTGAAAGGATAAATTTACAAAAAGAAACCTTTTGGGTTAGTTTTTCTGTTCTTCTTTTTTTTTCAATTTTTAATCTCCGGAAGTTTTTCTAATTCTTCTTTTGCGGATTTTACTTGGTGGTTGATTTCATCGGTCAGGATAAGACCATCTCTCAAGGTAATGGTTCTGTTGCTAAAAGCTGCAATATCCGGTTCGTGGGTTACAAAAATGATGGTTTTCCCATCTTGATGCAGTTTTTGTATTACTGACATAATTTCATAAGAAGTTCTGGTGTCCAAATTTCCGGTGGCTTCATCTGCCAAAATAATTACCGGATCATTCACCAAAGCCCTTGCAATGGCTACCCTCTGTTGTTGCCCTCCGGATAATTGTGTAGGTTCGTGGTTCATGTATTGCTCGGTAAGTTGAGCGTCCAACAAGGCTTTTACCGATTTTGTTTTTCTTTCGGAAACCGAAATGTCCGAATTGTAGAGGAGTGGCAATTCTACATTTTCCAATGCCGTAGTTCTGGGTAATAGGTTGTAAGCCTGAAAAACAAATCCTATTTTCCGGTTTCTCAATCTTGCCAATTCGTCTCTGGAAAGTTCTTTTACATTTACACTATCCAAGATATATTCTCCTTCGGTAGCTTTGTCCAAACAACCTAAAATTCCCAATAAAGTAGATTTTCCCGAACCACTGGTTCCCATAATGGTTACAAATTCGCCTTCTTCCACAGAAAATGTTACCCCTCGAAGTGC
The DNA here is from genome assembly GCA_018266965.1 of Bacteroidota bacterium. GTDB lineage: Bacteria > Bacteroidota > Bacteroidia > Flavobacteriales > Weeksellaceae > Amniculibacterium. The sequence goes on along the minus strand of JAFDZJ010000223.1, from coordinate 2,411 downwards.
ATGAACGATTTCCGAACCCATCTTAAAGGATCTTTTAATATCAATAATCTCTAAAATCTTTTTAGCCATTGGTCTAAGTTAATGGTTGGTGTTTTGAGGTTTCTTTTTGTTCTTATTACCAAATTTAGGTAAGAAAGGACTGCTTTGTGAGGTATTGTTTGCCGTGCTTACAACAGTAGAACCCACTACTATTTTTTCATTCACATTTAGTCCGGAAACCACTTGTATATCGGTATCATTGCTTACGCCGGTTTTTATTTTTTTCTTGGTTAATGAATTGTTGGCACCCAATATCCAAACATGAGCCAAATTGGAATTTTGGTTTTGGGAAACTTCAGGATTATTTCTTTTATGATTCCCTTTTTGTCCACCCACCACAGTATAAACTTTTGTTACCAAACTATCGGGTTGGTAGCTTATAGCTCCAATCGGGATTTTCATTACATTGGGTGTATCACTGGTTTGGATATTGATGTCGGCAGTCATTCCGGGTTTCAGTTTTAAGTCGCTATTATCTGCGTTCACCATCGTGATGTATTTTACCACATTGGAAGAAACGGTTGGGTGAAGTCGGATTTCCGTTACCGTACCTTTGAATGTTTCTGTTGGATAAGCTTCTACACTGAATGTTACCGAGTCGCCCACTTTTACATTTCCAATATCTGCTTCGTCCACGGAAGTTCGGACCTGCATTTTTGAAAGGTCTTTGGCAATGCTGAATAATTGTGGAGTGCTAAAACTCGATGCTACCGTCTGTCCTTGGCTTACATTTCGGTTCAGTATCGTTCCATCTATCGGAGAATAAATATTGGTTAAGGATAGATTTTTTTGTGCTGAAGCCAATTGAGCCAATACAGCATTTACTTGTACCTTGGCTTGGTTATAAGAATTGAGAGCAGTGTCGTAATCGGCTTTGCTGATGGCTCCTATTTTATATAATTGGGATTGTAGGTTGAAGTTGATTTCATTGAAATTGACATTGGATTTTGCGTTTGCCAAGTTGGCTTTGTATTGATTGACCTGGTCTTGGTATAAATCCGGATCCAAAACCGCCAATAATTGCCCTTTTTTTACCGTTGAGTTAAAATCCACATACAGGTTTTTGATGATGCCTGAAATTTGAGTTCCCACGGCAATAGTATCCACAGGCTGAATAGTTCCGGTAGCCGTTACGGTAGTAGAAATACTTCCCATTACGGGTTGTGTGGTTTGTAGTTCTATTTTTGGGGTTTCTTTTCGTTTTAAATAAAACCAACCACCAATTATTAATGCTAAAATTAATATTCCCCAGATTATTTTTTTATTATTTTTCATGTTTAGATTTTATTTTACATAGATACCATTCCTCCGGAATTGGTTGATGTTATTCTATTTATCATTTCTACACAGATTTCATTTCTCCGGAATGATTTTATTAATCGTCATAAAAATCAAACAATTATTCATCTTTATATTCTATTTACAATTTTATTATTTATTTCAAACCAAATTTTTTCCCTGCATAAAAATCATAAATCTGTTTATTCAAAACCGCCGAATATTTGGCTTGTAGATAATTTTCCAATGCTTGGGAGTATTGTTGTTTCTGTTGTTGTAATTGCACATAATTTATATTCCCCAATTTCATTTCCCCATTCACGATGTCCAATGTTTTTTGGTTAATAGTAAATTGTTTTTGGGCAGATTGATATTGCGAAAAAGCATTTTGTAGATTGACGAATGCCAATTCTATCTCTTGATTGAGGATGGTTTTGGTGTTTTCCAAATTGAGTTCTGCCTGGTTGATGGCTATTTTTGCATTTTCTACCGCTGTTTTGGTTGTGCGGTTATTGAGGATCGGGATTCCTAAACTCAAACCAATAGGCAGATACAAATTGTTTTGAAGTTGGGAAAAATATGGTCCGGAGCCATAAGCATAGCTGCTGCTAAAACTTCCTACCAAACTGAGGTTAGGCTTCAGTCCTGCTTTGGCGATTTCCAAACCTACTTTTGCATAGTCTTCGTTTATTTGTCCGTATTTTACTTCTGCTCTTTGGTTTTGTGCCAACGATTGTGCTTGTTGCAGATCCATCCACGATGGATTGACTTCTATATCTTCGAGATGGGAAATTTTAAAATCATAATCGGTAGGGAGCTGTAAAATTTGTTTCAAATTGATAAGGTCTGTCCGGAGATTATTTTCGGCTTGGGTTACATTGTATTCGTCTTGGGCAACCAAACTTTGAATTTGCAGATAATCTAGCATAGACGAACTTCCGGCATTGTAAAGTTGTTTGCCTTGGGTAAGTTGGATTTTAGTAGTTTCCAAAACCGATGTCAATTCTTTGATGTTTTCTTCCTGCATCAATACGCTTAGAAATGCCTGAGCAATACTTACCGCAATAGAATTTTCGTTTTGTTCTACTTGCAAT
>JAFDZJ010000222.1 GCA_018266965.1 Bacteroidota bacterium | reverse complement strand
TTTTTGTAAGTGGCATGAAAAAAAATAACAATTGTATATAGACCATACAAAGACAAAATGAAGCGATGTTGAAAAATAATATATTCCAAGATAGCACCAATATATCCTAATAAAAATAAGGTCGGAAAGGCAAACGATAATTTTACGAATTGAGGATGTCTTTGGTTGAGTATAGGTCTTGCACAACCAAATTGATAGACTTGTTTGGAGAATTTCCCGAAATCCACTCTTCTTTTGTGATACACTGCGATACTGTCGAAAAATGTTGTGTTGAAATTATTTTCCCAAAGCGTCATCGACAAGTCGGGGTCTTCACCAATTCTCATGTTACTAAACCCACCAACTTTTTCGAAACTTGTTTTCTTAACCCCCATATTGAAACTTCTGGGCTGGAATTTGCTCACTGATTTTTTACTACCTCTAATTCCACCAGTTGTGAAAACCGAAGTCATGGCGTAAGAAATAGCTTTTTGTACCAAGTTGAAACCGTGGTGTGCCTTGTCTGCACCTCCAAAAGCATCACAAGGATTGGCAACAATTTCTTTTTTGATGTTTTCGATATAATTTTTTTCTACAATAACATCGGAATCCACAAATAATAAACAATCATTAGTTGCTTTCGCAGCACCATAATTTCTAGATAAACCAGGACCTGAATTGTTTTTTTTAAAATATTTTATATCGAGTATTTCTTTGAAATTTTCAATAGTAGGTACCAGATTAACAATTGAACCATCATCAACTATAATAATTTCAAATGATTTATCTGTTTGGAAACTCAGGGATTGTAACAGTTCGAAAAGCTCGTCTTTCCTGTTATAAATAGCAATTATTACTGAAATTGTAGGCATATTAAAATATTATGAGTCTTATTATTCATTAAATCAAAAAAAATATCGCTCATTATTTTCCTTTCTTGGTACCTTCATACATTTCGTATTGTAGGAATCGGGTTTCTAATTTCCCGTTGAATAATTTAATTTTTCGTGAAGGTCGAAGTCCAATTTTTTTCACTGCCTCCAAATCCGAAGAAATAAGCCAAGCCAAAGTATTGGGATAATTGTTTTTGAAGGTGTCTCCAATATTTTTATAAAAATCGTCTTGATTGATGGAAATTCTTTCATCATAAGGAGGATTGAAAACTATTAATAGTGGGAAATTTTCTTTTTTGGTTTGGAAAAAGTTTTCTTTTCTTATTTCAATCACATCTTCCATTTCTGCAGATTCTACATTAAGTCTTGCTATGGACAACATTTTTGGATCCAAATCGTAACCTGTAATTTTGCCGGAAAATTCTTTGACCCTATTGATTCTAAATTCTTTTATTTTCTTAAATAAATTTTCATCATAATTTTTCCAATTCTGAAAGGCAAATTTGTGTCGGAATATTTGTGCTGGTAAATCCAAAGCAATCATTGCGGCTTCTATAAGCAAGGTTCCACTTCCACACATGGGGTCTAGGAAATTTCCTTTTCCGTCCCAACCTGCCAATTGCAACATGCCCGAAGCCAATACCTCGTTGATAGGAGCAGCACCTTGTTCTTTCCTGTATCCTCTTTTGAAAAGCGGTTCTCCGGAAGAGTCCAAAGAAATTGTTACCAATTCTCTGTCGATATGCAAATGTAATTTTATATCTGGTTTTTTCGCATCAACACTAGGTCTATTATTGAAATTTTCTTGAAAATAATCGACAATAGCATCTTTCATTTTCAGGGTCATGAATTGCGAATGGGTAAATGTTTCGGAATGTATAGTGGCATCAATTGCAAAAGTCTGATCCAAAGACAAATAATTTTCCCAGTTTATTTTTTTGAGCTTTTCATAAAATTTTTGTTCATTATAGGCTTTGAATTCTGCAATAGGTACCAAAATCTTTACAGCAGTTCTGGCTGCATAATTTATTTTGTACAAAAAGCCCAAATCTCCAATACAATTAACAGCTCTGTTTTTTATTTCAACATTTCTGCCACCTAGTTTTTTTATTTCAGCAGCAAGGATTTCTTCTAAACCAAAGAAAGTTTTAATTTGAATTTGTAAATTTTCCGTATCCATAGTTTGCAAAGGTAGTGAGTTTGTGTTACAAATAATTATTTTTGCAGTAGTATTCATTCAAAAATATTTAATTTTGCAATATGGCATGGTTCAAAGATTGGTTCGACACCACATATTATCACACTTTATATCAAGATAGGGATTTTGCAGAAGCTGAAATATTTATAAAAAAACTTTCACAGTACAACTCTTTACCAGAAAAGTCTTCTATAATTGATTTGGCGTGTGGCAAAGGAAGACATTCTGTTTTTTTGAACAAATTGGGTTACTCGGTTTTGGGAGTAGATTTGTCTTCGGAAAGTATAAAATTTGCTCAAGAAAATTTTTCTAATGACAATTTACAATTCCGTGTACACGATATGCGTGAGGAGTTATACCCCATAACTGTAACAGAAAAGGTAGATGCAGTCTATAACCTCTTTACTAGTTTTGGATATTTTGATGATGATAAAGATGATAAAAAAGTATTTGCATCTGTAAGAAATGTTTTGAAAGAAGGTGGATTTTTTGTTTTGGATTTTCTTAATGAAAAATGGGTAAGAAACACCCTAATTTCGGAAAGTACATTAGAAAAAGAGAATATTTTATTTAACATAAAAAAGAGAATTGAGAACAATTATGTTATTAAAGATATTCATTTCCAAGATCAAGGGCAGGATTTTCATTTTTTCGAGAAGGTAAAACTACACAGTACAGAAGAAATAGAAGCTTATGCACAAGAATTTGGTTTTGTACGAAAGAAAATTTGGGGCGACTATCATTTGTCTGATTTCGAGAAGGATACATCGCCAAGAGCAATCAATTTATTTGTAAAAAAATAACAAACCTAGTTACTACCATGATTTATTTGCTACTTATCCTGAGTGTTGTTGTCGGTGCATTCCTTGGAAAAAATTTTGGAAACAAAGAAAAGTTTGCAAAAAACTTATTAATCATAAGTGCGGGTTTCCTTATTACCATTTGCTTGAACGAAGTTTTTCCAGAAATTTATAGCATCAACAATAATTGGATTGGTTTCTTTGTAATTGCAGGAGTCTTACTACAAATGCTACTAGAAAACCTCACCAAAGGGTTTGAGCATGGACATTTCCACCAACATAGCGAAGAAAAAAACATATTACCCATCGCACTGATGATTGGTTTATTCGTCCACGCATTTATAGAAGGAATACCATTGTCCACAATTTCCGAAATCAACTCTCCCTATCTTATGGGAATATTGGTTCACAATCTACCGATTTCATTTGTATTGGGAGCATTTTTATTCAAGAAAAAAACATCGATTTCAGGAATTGTTATTGTGCTACTATTTGCACTATCTTCACCACTTGGTATGTTGTTGGGACAATTTTTCAATCCAACTATGGAACCCTATTTTTTAGCAATAGTTGGCGGAATATTTCTACATATTTCTTCGGTTATCATATTCGAGAGCAACAAAAATCATCAAATGGATTGGCAAAAAATCATACTGGTAATTGTCGGAATATCATTTGCATTGTTTGGACATTTTTTCCACGCCCATTGATAATTCAAAAAAAAATAATTACAGTATAAAAAAACAAAAACGCTAGAAATATATTCTAGCGTTTTTTGTAGACCCACAGGGATTCGAACCCCAACAAACGGTACCAAAAACCGGTGTGCTACCGTTACACCATGGGTCTTCGTTTGTTTTAAGTGGTGCAAATTTACAACTTTTTTTTGTTCTCACA
>JAFDZJ010000221.1 GCA_018266965.1 Bacteroidota bacterium | reverse complement strand
CTTGTTGGTAGTGGATTGTTGTTTCTGAATTTTGTTTTTTAGTTTGTAGGATTTTGTTCTCTGTGCATTGCATGATGAAAAAAAAACTGAAACCAAAAAAATCAACATAAATTTATTAATCATTGTCAAAATATTTTTTATTAAAAAATCAAATACTATTAAAAATGACAATCAATAATATTGCCAAAGAAATACCAAAATTGAATGTTGTACTGATGAAAAATCCTATAAAGGCTCCTTTTACAGAATTTAGAGCTTTCTTTTTATCATTGACATCATGAAGAAGTTCTGCAAAAAATACGCCCAAAAGCATACCTATCAAAAACCCAAATGGTAATGGTATCCAAAAAAAACCTATAATAACTCCTAGAAAAGAGCCTACGGAACCCCATTTTGTGCCTCCATATTTTTTGTTGGTTTTGGCAGGAATCACAAATTCAAAAATAAGCGAGATAATTGTGAGCAAACCAAAAATCCAAATGTACAGAATAGACAAATCATTAGTTGTGCCAAATTTGTATAAGAGCAATCCAGCAAAACTCAATATTAGACCAGGGAGAACGGGTAATATTGTACCTATAATACCTATAATTATCAATATAAAACTGATTATTGTGAGTGTTGAATTTTCCATCTTTTTTTTGAAGTTAAATGTAATGAATTTTCCCAAACTATTTATTATTTTATTATTTTTGTGCTTATGAACGATGAATTGAACAATACAAAGGGTTTTTTCAAAACATTAAGTGATATGCTACATTATTTTGTAAAAGATGTAGCATCGGACAATTTTGTTTTGTTGTTCCAGATTGCTTTAAAATTTATTTTGCTCTTTGGTATCCTTATCATTTTTAATTTTTTATTGAAAATCACTCTTCGAGGTGCACACCTGTTGTTTTCTAGAAAATATGAAAAAGACCCGATTGTATTAGCTTTATACCAAAGTAAAGTGATCAATTCTATTGCTAACTTCACTGCATTATTCATTACCAAACAGTTGATAGAAACCATTTTTTATAGGCATCCCAAAAGCTATGTATTTTTAGAAAGATTGTTTTATGTATTAATGATTATTGCAGGTTGGATTTTGTATAAAAGAATACTGAAATCCATCGAAAAATATTTTATCCTAAAAGAGGATTATTACAAAATTACAGGTCATAGAGCCATCACCCAATCTCTGAAAATTATAGAAGCAATTATATTTGTATTTCTTATTATCACAACAATATTTGGAATTAGTCCGAGTACAATACTAGGAAGTCTAACAGCCATGACAGCGATAATAGTTTTGGTGTTTCGAGATACTATTTTGGGGATTGTAACCGGTATCCATGTTTCTACCTCCAAAAATTTGAAAGTAGGGGATTGGATTGGTATTCCTAAATATAATATTGAAGGAAATGTACAAGATATAAGTCTTTTGACTACCAAAATACAAAATTTCGACAAAACAATTTCTACCATTCCTACTTACGATTTGCTTTCTACAGAAATTAGAAATCACCAAATAATGTACGATGGAAGTAGCAGGAGAATAAAAAGGTCTATCTATTTCAATATAAAATCTTTCAAATTTGTAGATGATGCTTTTGCAAAAAAAATAAAAGATGTCAATCTTATTTCCGAATATTTGGAAAGAAAACTAAAAGAAATTGAAGATTCTAAAAAAAATATTTCCAACGCTGGTAGGATTATCAATGGACAACAATTAACCAATATTGGATTGTTCCGAAATTATGTTTACAATTATCTGAAAACCAATCCAAGAGTAGATGAAGAAGATATAGTTATGGTAAGGCAATTGGAGATTACTCCACAAGGTTTGCCTTTGGAAATCTATTGTTTTGCCAACAAAGCAGAATTGGTAGATTATGAAAAAATACAAGCCGATATTTTCGATCATATCCTCACCGCTGCTCAAGAGTTTGATTTGGAAATTATGCAAGTGAATAAAATTTAAACACAATAATTAATATCTGATTTTTAATTTTGATTGGAATTAGATTATTTTTCTATTATTTGTTTGATTTTTTTCATCAATTAGGCTGGAGATAATAAAATGAATAGTGATAATAAGGTTAAGATTTGTAAATTTGACAAAACAAATATTTGAATGGAATTGATAGTAAAACAAAATACAAAAAATAAATTCGGACAATACTTTACCCCAAAAGTAGTAGCTGACTTTATGATTGATTTGGCTACTATTTCCAAAAATTCAAACATATTAGAACCTTCTTGTGGTGAAGGTATTTTCTTAGAATTATTAAAACAAAAAGGTTTTAATAATCTAACAGCTTATGAAATAGATCAAGAATTGGCACAAGAATTTGATTGTGTAAAATATGAAAGTTTTGTTTCTGCCAAAATTGAAGATAAATTTGATTTGATTATTGGAAATCCCCCTTATATTCGTTGGAAAAATCTTGAAGACGAACTAAAGCAGGAACTCTCCAAAAACGCAATTTGGAATAAATATTTTAATTCGCTATGCGACTATCTCTATATTTTCATTCTCAAATCTATTGAATTATTAAATGAGAATGGACAACTTATTTTTATTTGTCCTGAATATTGGATGAACACAACTCATTCTATTTCATTGAGGAATTATATGGTCCAAAATGGTTATTTTGAAGAAATTTATCATTTCAATGAAACACCAATTTTTGAAAAAGTAACAGTATCTATTGTAATATTTAAGTTTGTAAAAAGTAAAAAAAAGAAAGACAAAATAAAAGTTTCTAAATTTTATGCCAACCAAAAGCTTACAACTGAAACATTATACAACCTTAAAAATGAAATTCCTTTTAAAGATGCTGAATATTTAAGTGTTTCTCAGTTTGAACTTAATGAAAGATGGATTTTGCAATCAGACAAAGTACGAGAAGAATTACAAATTTTAGAAAAAGATTGTTTCAAGAAAAATCAAAATACTCTACTCAATTTATTTGATGATAACAAACAAGAATATCATACCATAGGGGATTTTTGTGATATTGGAAATGGTTTGGTAAGTGGGTTAGACAAAGCATTTCAAGTAAATGGAGAGGTATTGAATGAAAACGAGTTGTCAGCAACTATTAATGTTGTAAAAGCAAAAGATTTAAAACCATTTGTAATAAGTAATCTAACAAAATACATTTTTATAAATGAAGATTTAGAAGAAGATTCGTTTAAGGAAATTTATCCTAATTTTTATAATCATTTTCAAAAATACAAAACGAATTTAGACAAAAGATACCAATACAATAGGAAAATCAATTATTGGGAATGGGTTTTTTTGAGAAATTTTAATTTATTTAATAAAGAAGAGAAACGAATTTTTGTACCTTGTAAAGAAAGAATTTCCAACAAAGACTACTTCCGTTTTGCTTTGGTTGATAAAGAAGTTTTCCCAACACAAGATGTAACTGCAATATTTAGAAAGCCAAATACAAAAGAAAGTATAGAATATATTTTAGCATACCTGAATAATCCAATAATTTTTGATTGGTTAAAATGTAATGGAATTGTAAAAGGAAACATAGTAGAATTTTCTGAAAAGCCAATTTCAAGTATTCCTTTTAGGGCGATTGATTGGACAAATGAAAAAGAAGTGGAATTGCACAATACAATTTCTGAACTTACCAAAAATTATATAAAAAACCAAGATGAAAATTTGGTTAATTCTATAAATCAATTACTTAATCAATTATTTAGTATCAAACAATGAATGTTAATTATTCCGAATTAATTAAAAACATAAAAGGTACATTTGTACCAAAACCTTTATCCGGAACTTTATCCGGTCATTCAGCAGGAGAGCCTTTTGATAAACTCGTTTATACTGAAATAAAAAAACAATTGCCAAATAATACATTTAGACAATATGAATATTTAAACGATTTGTACAGTAAAAATGCTGAAACAATAGGAGTTGAAGCTCGACAAGCATTGTTTAATTCTCCTAGTATTTTGTTTTTGTTAAGTAGAGGAAAAGAAGCAACGAAAAAATGGTCTTTGGAAAACCCATTTGATGAAAAACAAGATGACACTGCTGATATTCTTGTTGTTAAAGATAATTTTTATGAAGTGATAGACATCAAAACAAGAAACTTATCCAAAACAGCACAAGCTCCCAATATTATTTCAGCCTTCAAGTTGGCACAACTTTGTGCTATAATGTTGGACAATAAAGAGTTTGATAGTCTTTCAATCAATTATTTTGAAGTAGATTGGCTTTTAGAAGAAGAAAAATTAGTTTGTAAAGATGCATATTATATAAATTTATTCAAATCAATTCCTGAAAATTTATATATCAACTGGGCTGCAGCCATGCAAATCCAATTTCATGTTTGTAATTTAGACCAAGATTTTGAAGGAACGATTGAAGACTGGGCAAAAACTTACATAAAACACTTTGTAACACAAGTTTACAGACGATCGGAGTATATGATTGAAAAATATGCAAAACCTTTTGAAAAATACTTTAATTGAAAATGAATGTATATATTAATATGCAGAATAGGATTTGATTTTTATTTTAAACTTCCAACCTCTAATCTAGTCTAATGAAAAAAATAATCTATCTAATCTCTAGTTTCTAGTTTCTAACCTCTAGTTTCTAACCTCTAACCTCTAATAAAAAATATGACAAAACTATCTGTAAATATTAACAAAATAGCCACGCTAAGAAATGCAAGGGGAGGAGATGTCCCTAGTGTTACCCAAATTGCAATTGATGCTCAAAAGTTTGGAGCAGAAGGAATAACTATCCATCCAAGACCGGACGAAAGACACATTACCCGAAAAGATGTCTATGAACTGAAACCGCTGGTAACAACAGAATTTAATATAGAAGGAAATCCACACCGACCTTTTATAGATATGGTTTTGGAAGTGAAACCCGAACAAGTTACACTAGTTCCGGATGCCGAAGATGCTATAACTTCTAATGCAGGTTGGGATTGCGAGAAGCATTTGGATTTCTTAAAATCCGTGATTACAGAATTTAAAAATGCAGGTATCCGAACTTCTATTTTCCTAGATCCAAATCCGGAAATGGTAAAATTTGCTACTGCAACTGGAACCGATAGGATAGAACTATATACCGAAGCCTACGCAAAAAATTATCCTACCAATAAAGAAGAAGCAATACAGTCTTATATTGCAACCGCAGAAGAAGCTGCTAAATACAATTTGGGTGTAAATGCCGGACACGATTTGAGTTTGGAAAATCTGAAATATTTTGCAGAAAATATCCCCAATTTGTTAGAGGTTTCCATAGGACACGCCCTTATTTCCGAGGCTCTATATATGGGATTAGAAAACACCATACAAAGCTATTTGAAACGATTGGCAAAGTGGTAATAAATATTTACCTTTGAAAGATGAAACCTGAATTTACAATAAATGATTTTTCTAAACATCTCTTTTGGGATGTAGATTTAAGTACTTTTAATATTTATGAACACAAAGAACAAGTTGTTTTCAAAGTATTGGAATATGGGAAAATCGATGATTGGAAATTGCTGAAGAAACTTTATGGTATAGAAGAAATAAAAAATATTGCACTACAAATAAGGAGTTTGGATCCTGTTACACTTTCATTTTTAAGTGTAATTTTTAAAATTGAGAAAACAGAGTTTAGATGCTACAAACACAGTCAGTCAGTCCAGAATGTTTGGAACTCCTAAAAAATATAGTTTCGAATGACTTTTTTTCCAATTTTATATTGGTAGGAGGGACATCATTAGCTCTCCAAATTGGTCATAGAAATTCTATAGATTTAGACTTTTTTGGAAAAGTAGAAATTGATGAAAATCTTTTTGTTGAAGAACTACAATCTTTTGGTAGAGTTGAAGTACTAAAAATTTCTAAAAATATTTTAATCACAACGATTAATGGTATCAAAACAGATTTTGTAAATTATAATTATCCTTGGATAGATAAAAAAATTGTTATTGATAATATCCCATTAGCTTCAACAAAAGATATTGCAGCAATGAAATTGAATGCTATTGCCGGGAGAGGAAGCAAAAAGGATTTTATTGACTTGTACTTTTTATTAAAAAAATATTCGTTAACAGAAATGATAGATTTTTATAGAGAAAAATACACCAATTATTCCGAGTTTGGAATGCTAAAATCTATTACATATTTTGATGATGCCGATAAAGAAAATGCACCACAAATTTATTTCGATTTTGATTGGGAAAAATGCAAACAAAAAATTATTAATGAATATTTAAAATTAAATCTTTTGTAATAACACTCAACTACCCAATCACCCAATCACCCAATTACTCAATCACTAAAAAAAATGCTACACTCAAAAATATACGGCGAAGACAAACAGAATACACCATTACTTGTTTTTCATGGACTTTTCGGAATGCTCGACAATTGGGGAAGTTTCGGAAAAGAATTTGGCGAATTGATGCCAACACACCTTATAGACCTCAGAAATCATGGGAAATCTTTCCATTCCGACGAGATGAATTTGGAAGTGATGGCACAAGATATTCTGGACTATATGCAATTTTATAATATAGAAAAAGCCCATCTTTTGGGGCATTCTCTCGGTGGAAAAACAGTGATGACTTTTGCTATTTCGTATCCCGAAAAAGTTGAAAAACTCATTGTAGTAGATATGGCTCCAAAAGCTTATCCACCGCATCATCAAGGTATTATAAAAGCCTTGCAATCGGTAGATTTTTCTGTGGTAAAATCCAGACCAGAAGCCGAAAAGATACTTTCCGAATATATACACGAGAAATCCGTAGTTCAGTTTTTGGCAAAAAACATTTATTGGACCGAAGACAAAAATTTGTCGTGGAGGTTTAACCTAAAAACTTTGGCAGAAAAATACAATGATTTTGTTTCATCGCCGATAAAATTTGGGAAGTTCCAAGGAGAAACGCTTTTTATTGGCGGAGAAAAATCCAATTATATATTGCCACAAGACGAATTTCTCATCAAACAACAATTCCCATTAGCCAAAATTATTACCATATCCAACGCTGGACACTGGGTTCAGGCAGAAAACCCCAAGGATTTTAATCTTACGGTTAAGGATTTTATCATGTAGATTATTGTTCTCTTAAAATGTCCTATAATTTATATTATGTTAAATTGGATATTTTTAAGAAATTCTCATTACTATTTATAATTTATTAAACTAAAATATTCCAGAAATAGAAAACATATACATCATAACCTACTTTGTGAGTGGTTATTAATAAGATTTTACCAATCGTTTCTTCTTTTTTCTATCATAGCATCAACAGAATATTTCCCTGCAGATAATATGAAAAGCATGAAAAATGATAATAAATAAAATATTGGTAATTCCAATTTACTAAATTCATCATTGAAATGAACCATAAAAATTGCACCTAACATTGTGATTATAATTGGGATACATGCAATCCTTGTGAACAGCCCAATAATAATAAAAAATGAACATATAAATTCTGCTAATACTACCAATGCCAAAGTAAATGTTGGGGTAAAACCCAGGAAACTCATAAATTCTACTTTCCCGGACATCAGCATTTGTAATTTCGGATATCCATGGCTGAGCATTGCAAAACCGATAACTACTCGAAAAATCAATAGTCCAATATTCAGTAAATTTTGGTTGTATTTGGTGGAATTAAATATCATTTGAATATTTTTTATAAGTACTTTTCAAATATAATATTTATTTTTTTAAAATAAGAATTTATCCAAAAAAATATTATCGATAGCCGAAATTTTTCAAATCTCTATCGTTTTTTCTCCAGTCCTTTTTTACTTTTACAAACAAATTAAGATGAATTTTTTTGGAGAAAAATTTTTCCAAATCCATTCTGGCTTGGGTTCCCACTTTTTTTATTGCCTCCCCTTTGTGTCCTATGATAATACCTTTTTGGGTATCCCTTTCTACATAGATGATGGAGTCTATAAAAATAATTCCTTCTTTTTCTTTGAACTGCTCTGTAACTACTTCTACTGAATATGGAATTTCTTTATCGTAATTCAATAATATTTTTTCTCGTACAGCCTCGTTTACAAAAAATCTCTCTGGTCGATCAGTATATTGATCTTTGTCGTAATATGGTGGATTTTCTGGCAACAAGGATTTCAATTTTGGCAATATAACTTCCGTATTGAAACCTTCTTGGGCAGAGATTGGTAATATTTCGGCTTTTGGGATTTTGTTGTGCCAATACTCCATCATTGCTTCCAATTTTTCTTGGTTGGAAACATCTATTTTATTAATAAGTATTAGTACTGGTACTGGGATTTTGTTAAGTTTTTCTACCAAAAACTCATTGGGTTCCGATGGATCTGTAATGTCTATAATGAATAAAAAAACATCGGCATCTTGCAAAGAGTCTTTTACAAAATCCATCATTTTTTCTTGCAATTCATACTTTGGATCCAATACTCCTGGTGTGTCGGAAAATACAATCTGCATATCTTCTTCATTATAAATACCAAAAATCCTATGTCTAGTTGTTTGAGCTTTTTGGGTAACAATAGCCAATTTCTCACCCATCAATTGATTGAGGAGTGTGGACTTTCCTGCATTGGGTTTGCCAACAATATTTACAAAACCGGCTTTATGTGTAGTATTTTTTTCTGTCATAAATTTAGTAATAAAACAAATTTGATTTTATTATTTTTTTCTTTTTGCAATAGATTTTGCCTTTTGTTGGGCTCGATTGGCTCCATGTTTTTTTGGTGCTTTTCTTTTGCTAGGTCCTCCCAAATTTATTTTTCTATTTTTGGCTGCTTTTTCATGGAAAGCTCCTCCTCCATCATTCAATTTTACAATAGGAGCTTTCATGAGGATTACTTCTTCTTCCGCTGCTATTTTTTTAGGACTAATTTTCACTTCCGTTGGGAAATCATTGATTAATAATTCTTTATTCATCAATAATTCTATTGACAAAAGTGCTTCGCCTTCTTTTTCTGTTGCGAAAGAAATAGCACTACCATCTTTATCTGCCCTTCCTGTTCTACCAATTCTATGGATATATTGTTCCGGGATTTCTGGAATTTCGAAATTGATGACATGGGTAATGTTGGAAATATCCAAACCTCTTGCCATAACATCGGTAGTTATAAGTCCTCTAACTTCTTCGTTTTCAAATTTTTTCAGTGCTTTCAGTCTGTAATTTTGGGACTTATTGGAATGGATAACTTCAAATTGTTCTGGAAATACTTCATCTATTTTTGTAAATAACAAATCTGCATGTTTCTTGTTATTGGCAAAAATTAAGACTTTGGACAAGTCGGAGTTTTGTTTTAATAAAAATTCTAATAAATTTATTTTGGTATTAAAATTTGCTACTTTGTATCCCGATTGTTGTATTTTTTCCAATGGAGTTCCGGATTTTGCCAAAGAAATTTCAATAGGACTTGCAAAATATTCGTCGAGCATTTCATCAACAGCATCTGTCATAGTTGCCGAAAATAAGATGTTTTGCCTTTTGGGCTTCATCATTTCGAATATATGCGAAAGTTGTGGACGGAAACCTAAATTGAGCATTTCATCGAACTCATCGATGATTAATTTTTGAACTTCTTTCAGTGATATGGAATTATCAATCGCCAAATCCATTACTCTTCCGGGTGTACCTACCAATATATCGCAACCATTATCAAACAATAATTTTTGTGTATTGATATTTTTTCCTCCAAAAACCCCAATTACTCTTGCCGTAATATTCTGACAAAGTTTTTCTACAATTTCGCTTACCTGCACTACCAATTCTCTTGTTGGTACCAGAATAAGTACGGTAGGATTTCCATTTTTGTTGAATTTCCAATTTTTGAGTACTGGCAATAGATAAGCAAGAGTTTTTCCGGTACCAGTTTGTGCAATTCCCATAATATCTCTGCCCGAGAGAATAGGTTTGTAACTTTTTTCCTGAATTGGAGTTGGCTCGAATATCTCTAAATCTGCCAAAACATCAAGAATTTTTTCTGGTAAATCAAAATTTGCAAACGATAGTTTTTCCATTTTGCAAAAGTACGATTAATATTAAGGATTAAAAAATAAAAAAATCCGCCATCTTGAAAATGGCGGAAAATAATTTTCATCTATATTAATAGAAAACATTACAAAATGAATTCTAATTTTTGTTTAAAGCAATTATTTATTCCCATTCTATGGTTGCAGGAGGTTTGCTGGATATATCGTAGGCAACTCTATTGATTCCTTTTACCTCGTTAATAATTCTATTGGAAATTAGTTCTAAAAATTCATACGGAAGTTTGCTCCAAGTTGCCGTCATAAAATCGATAGTATTTGCTGATCTTACAACTGCTGTGTATTCATAAGTTCTCTCGTCGCCCATAACACCAACCGATTTTACTGGAAGTAAGACTACAAATGCTTGAGAAACCTTGTCGTACAAATTATTTTTATACAATTCTTGGATAAAAATATCATCTGCTTCTTGTAGTATTCTCACTTTTTCGTCATCTACTTCTCCTAAAATCCTAATTCCCAAACCAGGCCCAGGAAACGGATGTCTGTGTACCAAATGATGGGCAATACCAAGCTCCTCTCCTACTTTTCTCACTTCGTCTTTGAAGAGTTCTCGCAAAGGTTCTAGCAATTGCATTTTCATATCTTCTGGTAATCCTCCAACATTATGATGAGATTTTATTACCGCTGATGGACCTTTTACCGATTGACTTTCGATAACATCTGGATAGATAGTACCTTGTGCCAAAAATTTTGCTCCAGAAAGCAAATGGGATTCTTTGTCGAATACTGCTACAAATTCGTTTCCAATAATTTTTCTTTTTTCTTCTGGATCCGAAATACCTTTTAGTTTGGACAAAAATCTTTCTCCTGCATCAACCATTTTTATATTCATGTGGAAATTTTCCCCATAGTTTTCCATCACTTTTTTGCCTTCGTCTTTTCTCAAAAGTCCTGTATCTACAAATATACAGGTGAGTTGATCACCGATTGCTTTGTGTATAAGCACTGCTGCTACCGAAGAATCCACTCCGCCGGAAAGCCCTAGGATTACCTTTTCATTTCCAACTTTCTCTCTAATTTCGGCAACAGTTTTTTCTATATAATTGGTAAGTTTCCAGTTTTTTGTGGCATTACAAATTCCGAATACAAAATTTTCCAACATCTTTTCACCTTCTTCGGAATGGGAAACTTCTGGGTGAAATTGTACACAATAGATTTTTTTCTCCTCGTTGGAGATGGCGGAAATAACATCTGTTTTGGCATTTATTTCAAATCCTTGTGGGACTTGTTCTACTTCGTCGAAATGGCTCATCCAAACGATTGAGTCTGTAGAAACATCGGAAAATAATGATGATGGTCTTTCGATATGTAGATTGGCTTTTCCATATTCGCCTTTTGTTCCTTTTTTTACTTTTCCACCTAACAAATGTGTTGTAAGTTGCATTCCATAGCAAATTCCTAATATTGGAATTCCTTGTTCGAAAAGATTTTTCTCTACCAAATGAGCATCAGTTGCATTTACCGAACTTGGTCCACCGGAAAGTATAATACCTTTTGGATTTTTGTTTAATATTGATTCAATCGGTGTATTATAAGGTATAACTTCGGAATATACTCCCATTTCTCTTACCCTTCTTGCAATGAGTTGGTTGTATTGAGAGCCAAAATCTAATATGATGATTCCATTGTCCATTTTCTTTTTTGATTTATTTGTTATAAAAAATATTAATTAAAAAAAAGAGGGAAAATTCCCTCTTTTATATTAAAATTTACCAATGTCTTCCCTGAAATATTCATAATCAAAATGAATGGAGGTAACATCAGAATATACTTTTTTCCTTGCTTCGTCGTAGGTAGAACCAGTAGCAACTACATTTACAACTCTACCACCTGTGGTTACAATTTTATCTCCTTGTTTTTGAGCTCCTGCAAAGAAAACGAGAGAGTCTTTTACTTTGTCTGTTCCTCTAATTTCGAAATCGGTTTCTATCTTACCAGGATATCCACCAGAACACATTACTAGGCAAACAGCTTTTTTGTCGGAGAATTTCAATTCTATATCCTTGCCTTCCAGACAATCGTGGATATGATCCAAAAGATTACTTTCCAGTAATGGCATAATCACTTGGGTTTCTGGATCTCCCATTCTCATATTGTATTCCAAAAGATATACACCATTTTTAGTAACCATCAATCCAAAGAAAATAAATCCTTTGAAATTCAAATTTTCTGCATTCAGACCTTGTAAAGTCGGTTCTAAAATATTTTTTTCGAAATCCGAATAATTTTCAGTGCTAAATTTTGGACAAGGAGCAACGCTACCCATTCCACCTGTATTAGCACCTTTGTCGCCGTTTCCTACTTTTTTGTAATCTTTGGCAGTTACACAAGGAAAGAATTTTTTTCCATTGGAAAAAGCAATTATTGATGTTTCAAAACCTTGCAAATATTCTTCAATAACCAATTGGATTCCAGCATCTCCATGTATTCTATCAATCATAAATGCGTGGATAGTGTTAAGTGCTTCTTCCAAAGTCTCGCAGATAACAACACCTTTACCACCAGCAAGTCCACTAGCTTTGATAACCAAAGGAAAAGATTGTGTTTTTACATAAGCTGTAGCTTCGTTATAGGCTTCGAAGGTAACTGCTTTTGCAGTTTTGATACCATGAGTTTGCATGAATTTTTTAGAAAACGCTTTGCTTCCTTCCAGTTCTGCTGCTCTTTTTTTGGGACCAAAAACTTTTAAACCATGTTGTTTGAAATCATCTACCAAACCTTCTACCAATGGAGCTTCTGGACCTACAATCGTAAGATCTATTTTTTCTTTGATAGCCAAGTTTCTTAACGATACAATCTCATTTTCATAGACATTTTGTCCTAGTTGATCTGTTGTTGCATTTCCTTTTGCGAAATACATTTTAGAAATTCTGCTATCACTTTTTAGTTTCCAAGCAAGGGCACTTTCTCGCCCTCCGTTTCCTACGATTAGAACTCTCATAATTACTGTTATAAATTTATTTTTCGGATTTACAAAAATATGAATTTGAAATTTGATACCAAAGTTTGAGGTAAATTATTTTTGAATGAATTTAATAATCATTCATTTTTGAAGTTGTTGTAGTATAGTTGTAGTATAGTTAGACAATTTTTTTCAAATAACAAGTTCTACTTCAAATTCTGAATTTAGAATTAATACTCCTTCGCAGACTTTTTCATTAGGGCAATTAAATCCTTTTAGTTTAGATGTTTTTTTCTTTATTATTAAA
Source organism: Bacteroidota bacterium (assembly GCA_018266965.1). GTDB lineage: Bacteria > Bacteroidota > Bacteroidia > Flavobacteriales > Weeksellaceae > Amniculibacterium. Next base: position 2,242 of record JAFDZJ010000221.1, on the reverse strand, counting down.
TCCAAAATTTGTTTCTCTGTTAATTTTTTTCCAAAATTTTCAAAAGTTATTTTGAACTTACAATTTTCGAAATTGCTACAACCTATGGCAGTTTTCCCTTTTATAAGTTTATTTTTTTTGCATTTTGGGCATATATTTTCGGACCATACTATTTCCGATTTGGTAGTTTTTTTTTCGTTTTCTACTGTTGGGGAATTTTGCACTGACAGAATCGATTTTCCTTTTCCATTGATTACTTTTTTGGTGAGATCAGTTACCATTGCAATCAATTCTTCTTTGAAAATATCAGCAGAATATTCACCTTTTTCAATTTTTCTAAGTTTCAATTCCCATTCTCCTGTAAGTTCAGGGCTTTTCAAAAGTTCGTCTTCTATGGTATCTATCAAGGCAATACCAGTATTGGTAGCGATAAGATTTTTCTTTTTCTTCTCGATATAATTTCTTTTGAAAAGAGTTTCTATAATATTGGCTCTTGTGGAAGGTCTTCCAATTCCATTATTTTTCATCATTTCTCTTAACTCTTCATCTTCCACTTGTTTTCCAGCTGTTTCCATGGCTCGGAGTAGTGTAGCTTCGGTAAAAGGTTTGGGTGCAGCAGTTTTTCCTTTATGGATTATTGGGAAATGTTTTCCACTCTCTCCTACTTCAAAAATTGGTAAATTTTGCTCCTCTTCTGTGGTGTTTTCAGGCTCTTTGTCTTTTTCTTTATTATATAGTATTCTCCAACCGGGTTCTAGTATTTGTTTTCCATTGGTTTTGAAAACAACATCCCCAACTTTACCCTCAACTAGGGTATTGGAAATTTTACATTCCGGATAAAATACCGCAATAAATCTTCTGGCAACCAAATCATAAATTTGTTTTTCTTCTTTGGATAATGATGAGTTGGGAGGGATTTCGGTTGGGATAATTGCGTGATGATCCGTAACTTTGGTATCATCGAAAACTGTTTTGGATTTTGGAATGGGTTGCGAAAGTAAATTGGCAGTAAATTCTTGATAATGTACCATCGATTGCAAAATTCCTGCAATTTTTGGATAAAGACTTTCGGAAAGATAAGTGGTATCTACCCTAGGATAGGTGGTGTGTTTTTTTTCGTAAAGTGATTGTATTAGTTTTAATGTATTTTCAGCGGAAAAACCGTATTTTTTATTTGCTTCTACTTGTAGGGAAGTCAAATCAAAAAGTCTTGGATTTTTTTCTTTCCCCTCTTTTATTTCAAAAGAAATAATTGTGAAAAGTTTATCTTTCAAGTACTCCAATCCTTTTTCTGCTTTTTCTTTTGATTTTAATCTTTCTATATCTGCATTGAAAATTACTTCTCTATATTTAGTTTTCAGCTCCCAATATTCTTCGGACACAAAAGCATTTATTTCCTTTTGTCTTTGTACCAACATTGCCAAAGTTGGTGTTTGTACCCTTCCAATAGAAAGTACGGCTTGGTTTGCTCCAAATTTTTTGGTAAACAATCGTGTTGCATTTATACCTAGCAGCCAATCTCCAATAGCTCTTGCATTTCCAGCCTGATATAATTTGGTATAATTTTCTGCATCTTTCAAATTATTGAATCCTTCCTTTATTGCATCTTCGGTAAGTGAAGAAATCCACAATCTTTTTACAGGTTTTTGGCATTTTGCTTTTTGCAATACCCATCGTTGTATGAGTTCTCCTTCTTGCCCAGCATCTCCACAATTGATAACTTCTTCGCAATCGGAGACTAGTTTTTCAATAATTTTAAACTGATTTTCAATTCCTTTATTATCGATAAGTTTTATTCCAAAATTTTGTGGAATAATCGGTAGAAATATAAGGTTCCAAGATTTGAAATGTACACCGTAGTCATGAGGTTCTTTTAGGGTGCAAAGATGTCCAAAAGTCCAAGTAACACAATAGCCATTGCCTTCTATATATCCATTTCTAGGAGTTGTAGCCCCCAATACTTTTGCAATATCTCTGGCGACGCTTGGTTTTTCGGCAATGCAAAGTTTCATTTTTTTTGACTAGTTTAAAATTATTTTATGAAATTATTTTCCAAAAATAAGGATTATTTTTATGGTAAAATATGATTGGATATTAGTTGTTTTTTTTAGAGCCTGTTTAAATTTTATATCTAATTTTTTTGTAGGTATTTTTAGATGGATTTTTTGTTTTAAATTTGAAGTTTTAGCGGGCTAAAACAAGAAGTTAAAATAGAAAATACGCTGAAAAGAACACAAAAAAATAGATAAGAAGTTCAAGAATG
>JAFDZJ010000220.1 GCA_018266965.1 Bacteroidota bacterium | reverse complement strand
CGTAATTAATAACTTCAAAAACGACAAAATATTTTGTTGAATTTTATTTTTTTGGTAAATTTAATGAAAATTTTGGTTATCAAATTTTTTGTAAAAAATCTTTCAATATCGGATAGATTTCGTGTGTTGGCAATCCCATTATGGTGTAATAACTTCCATTGATGGTTGCTATTTTTGTCATGCCAAACCATTCTTGCACTCCATAACTCCCTGCTTTGTCATAAGGTTGATAATTTTCCAAATAAAAATCGATTTCGCTGGGACTAAGTTGCAATACTGTAACATGAGCAACAGATGTTTTGGAAATAATAGTAGTTTTTGTTTTGATGGTAAATGCGGTATAGACTTCATGAGTTTTTCCTGAAAGTTTTTTTAGCATTTCTGTTGCTTGATGCTTGTTTTTTGGTTTTCCTAATATTTCATTTTCAATGGCTACAACCGTATCTGCTGTTATTAATATTTCATCATTTTTTATTTCTTTGTACGCATTGGCTTTCAGTTTGGAAAGGTATTCTGCCACTTGTTCTGTGGGCAAATTGTCTGGGAATATTTCATCGCAATCGATTTTTGTTACAGAAAATTGGAAACCCATCGTTTCTAATAGTTCCTTTCGTCGAGGCGAGTTGGAGCCTAATATTATTTTCATTTGTATCAGATTATATGCTTTGGGTGTTGTCTTCCTGCCAATTTCCTTGTACTTTCATTACCTGTTCTATCACATCTCTCACGGCACCTTTTCCTCCTTCAATCGGCGAAATGTAGTTGGAAATTGCTTTTACTTCCGGGACTGCATTTTTGGGGCAAGAGGAAATTCCTGCCAGTTTCATCATTGCTATATCTGGAAGATCATCTCCCATGATGAGTATTTCTTCATCTGACAATTGATGTTTCAGTTTGAAGTGTGTATAATCTTGTAACTTGTCGTGAGATTTTGGGTAATAATCCTCGATGCCAAGGTAGTGTATCCTGTGTTTTACCATTTCGTCATTTCCACCGGTAATTACCCCAATCGGATAATTATTTTTAATTGCTTTTACCACAGCATATCCATCGAGTACATTCATTACTCTTGCCATTTGTCCTTCGGGTAGTAGATATACGCTGCCATCTGTAAATACGCCATCAACATCAAAAACAAAAGCTTTTATTTTTTTTAAATTCAATTTATAACTCATACATTTTTTTTATAGATTGGTTTAAGGTGTCATATATCAACAATTGCTCCGAATCTTTCAATAATTTTCTATGCTCTTCCAACACCGAGTTGTCATTTCTTATAGCCGGGCCGGTCTGTGCCAATTTGGGTTCCAAATGATGGATTTTCTGTACTGTTTCATCTATTAGTGGAAGGAAATAATCGAATGGTATTGCGTGTTTGTCGGCAATTTCTTTGGCTCGTGCAAATAGATGATTGGTAAAGTTGCAAGCAAATACGGCGGTTAGATGGATGTGCTTTCTGGTAATATCTTTGGCAAATCCTATTTTGCGAGATATTTTTTGTAATAAATTCACCAAAGTTTCCCTGTCTTTATCTTCTTCTGTATCTATAAAAAAAGGAATTTCAGAATAGACTAATTTTTTAGTTTTGGAAAAAGTTTGTAAAGGATAGACTACTGCTTTTCTGTAATTTCCGATAAGATTATTAATAGAAATAGCACCCGAAGTATGTGCAACCAAACAATTTTCTGTAGGTATGATGGTTGAAATTTCTTGTATGGAAGCATCATTAACACAAATGAAATACAAATCTGCAATCTCGATTTTTTTTGTTGAATAAGGTATGTTCAACTCTTGTGAAATTTTCTCCAACTCAGTGGTATTTCTTCCGAAAAGTTGAGCTACAGCAATCCCATTTTGTAGAAATGCTTTTGCAAAATGATATGCTACATTTCCAGAACCTATTATCACAATTTTCATTTTCTGAATTTAGAACAAAACAAAAATAGAAAAAATTAAAAGAATATTTAACTTTTCTGTAATTTTAGCATCCAAATAATTGGAAAGTGAGTTTATGAAAAGTAACGAGTCAGAAATCATCGCATACATGATGGATAAAAAGACCCAAGAAAAAGGGTTGAAAATGATGATGGACGCTTACCAATCCAAATTGTATTGGCATATAAAAAGGTTGGTTGTACACCACGAAATTTGCCAAGATGTATTGCAAGATACTTTTATAAAAGCTTTTCAGAGTTTTGCTCTTTTCAAACAAGAAAGTAAATTATATACTTGGCTGTACAGAATAGCAACCAATGAAGCCTTGCAACAACTGAACAAACAAAATAAAATGAAGATGGTGGACGAAGAAGCTGGTACATATCTTACTAACACCCAATCCGATACAGAAAATGATGAAGATAAAATACAAAAAATATTATATGATGCTATCCACTTACTTCCAGAAAAACAAAAATTAGTTTTTAATTTGAGATATTATGATGATTTGCCTTATGAAGAAATTAGCAAAATATTGGATATGTCGGTAGGAACGCTGAAAACTAACTACCACTATGCCAAACAGAAAATAGAAGACTATATAAAAGAGAATAGCGAAAATTTAATTTGAAATGAAAAAAATAGATATAGAACAAATAGAAAGAAAAAACATCGGCGAAATCCCTGATGGTTTTTTTGAAGAAATGCAAAGTGTTGTACTTGCAAAGACTGTCCATAAAAACGAAAATATAAATTTGGTTACTAAAAAAAATACAAAGACTTTATGGTACGGCATAGCAGCATCTATTACAATTTTGTTGTCTTTGGTAGTGGTATTACCTAATATTTCAACAAAAAAGACCGAAGTATCTTTGTCCAATGTAGAGAAACAATCTATATACAAAGAAGCTCCGAGTATTAGTCCAACTGTGGAAATAGTAGAGAATACCATTGCAACACCCAAAACAATGATTTCTGAAAATAGAAAAAACACAATCCTAAAAAGTGAAATTTCTGAAAAAGTTGTTTCCCCAACTAATAATAAAAACAATAATCAATTGGATTTGGTGTTGGCGGATATGTCCAATAAAGAATTGTCTGAATTGAGTAATAGAGCAGAACAGGATATATATTTGGATATTTATTAATCTAAAAAATTAGGAAAAATGAAAAGAATAATCATACCATTTTTGATGATTTTTGGGACTTCGATATTTTCAGCTCAACAATTGAGTACAACGGAATTCAATGCGATGACCAAAGAACAGAAAAAAGAAACATTAGCTAAAATGTCTTCTGAAGACAAAAAGTCGTTCATCAGAAAAGTGAGAGAAGATGATTTGGTAAAAGAATTGATGATTGAGCCTAGCAATGAAAAAAAATTTCGACAAGTATTGAACGACTATCAACAAAGCTCCAGAGCTATAAAAAAACAATTTCAACCCAAAGGAAATTTTGACCAATTGACAGATGCAGAAGCTAAAACAGAATTGGACAACAGTTTTGTGGTAGGACAACAATTGATGGATAACCGAAAAAAATATACCAACGAATTTCTTAAAATATTAAGTCCAAAACAAGTCCTGCAACTTTTCCACTCCGAAATGAAGTGGAGAGAGAAAATAGAGGAACATAAAGACTACAAAGAGCATCCAAAGAAAAAATAAAATATACTCCGAAAACAAAAATACTATTTGGTGGTAAATTCGCCAGATGGTATTTTATTTTTAAATACAATAGTTTGTAACAAATAATGGTTTGCAATGACTAATATCAATAAGATTTTCATTTAACAAAAAATACACTATGAGAAAAATACTCTCCATTTTCATGTTGTTGGTTTGTACCATCGCTTTTTCGCAAAAAACAATCTCTGGGGTTGTAAAAAATTCAGAAGGGGAAACGGTTTCTTCTGCTAGTATTACCATCGAAGAGAAGGGAAAAGATGCTATCTTGGCTTATGCTATTACCAACGCAAAAGGCGAATACAAGGTAACTTTTACCTCTCCGGAAAGTAGTGTTGAGGTAAAAGTAAAAGCCTTTAACCACAAAACTCTGATAAAAAGTATCAACAATGATACCCACACCGAAAATTTTGCTTTAAGTCCGGAAGCAACAGAAATAAAAGAGGTGAAACTAAAAGCGAAAATGATATCCTCAAAAGGCGATACTATTTCTTACGACCTAAAAGCTTTTGAAAACAAATCCGATAGAACGCTTTCGGATGTTCTAAAAAAAATGCCAGGTATAGAAGTAAACAAAGATGGAAGTGTTGTATATCTAGGAAAACCTCTTGGTAAATACACTGTTAATGGAAAAGATCTTATGGAAGGAGGTTATGGTACCATTAATAATTCATTGCCGAAAGATGCAGTTTCAAAAGTGGAAATTTTAGAAAACCACCAACCAATAAAAATTTTACAAGGCAAAATCCCATCTGATCAAGCTACGATGAATATCAAACTTAAAGCCAAAGTTACTATGACAGGTAGAGGAGAAGTGAGTACAGGATTTATTGATCCTTGGCTTTGGAATCTGAAACTAACCCCTATGTTTTTCGG
>JAFDZJ010000021.1 GCA_018266965.1 Bacteroidota bacterium | reverse complement strand
TGTTGAAGGCACACCAGTTAATTCATTTTTAACTTTTCCAAATGCCAAAGGCACATCAATTTGTCCGAAAATATATAATTTGTCACCTAGACTCCAATATTTTCTTGCAAATGGCATTACCACGAAAGCTCCATCTGTATCTTTATGTGTAAGAGTTCCTGCTGGATATTCGGAAATTGTAGTTTGATACCCCAAAGCACCACCGATAGCAACAGTTGGGGAAATAAATGTACCAACTGCTGGTAAAACAGCAAATTTGTCTTGAGAAGCATTGGTATTGTTATCAACAGTACGGTTGTACTCAACTTGTCCAGTAACAAAAGAAACTCCTTTCAAACCTTCTGATTGTGCAGATGCCAATCCAAAAACTGCAATACTTGCAGCCATTAATAATTTTTTCATTGTATTATTATCTTAAATTTTTATTAAACAAAGGTAATAGGATTTGGAAACATTAAAAATGACGAAAATCAGTAATCCACTTTTTAGAATGATTATAAATAACACTCCATATAAAAAAAACCACCCTTTGGAGGTGGTTTGAAATTTTCGTTGATTTTCAATTCTTATTTCAAGAAAATAGAATATCCTAGGTTGATAGCACTATAAGAATAACCATTTTTGGAAACTCCTTGGTATCCTAAAGACAACTCTCCATTTCCTAGAGTATAAGCTACTTTTGGTTGGTAATAGAAACCACTATCGCTAGAACCACTAGAAAATAAAAATCCATATCCTAAATCAGCACCTACAGAGAAATTTTCTGCCAATTTGTAACTTGCTGTTGCAGCTACAGGCACCATACTCATTGTAGGTATAGTTATTCCTCCAACTGATTTTCCTAACCAAGCAGAATATCCTGTTGCGATACCAGCAGAAAAACTATCTGCAACTGGCCAAAGATATGCAGCATCCGCACCTAGTGTAAAGCTATAAGCATTCCCAGCATCTCCCACTGGCAATCCTACATGTGCTCCTAATTTGAAACCGGATTGAGCATTCATGGAACCGAAAAGTGCAAAAGCACCTAGTAAAATTAATTTTTTCATGATTTTTAATAATTTTTATTGTTAAACCTATGACAAATTTAATATTATTTTTTTTATTAACAAATTTTTAACAAACTTTTTTCAAAATATTGTTTAGATTATTCTTCTCTTAATCTTTTTTCTTCTCTACCATAGGCATTTATTATTTTTCTTACCACTGGATGTCGCACTACATCTTCTTCGGTAAGGTGTATAAAGCCAATTTCATCAACATCTTTTAAGATACGCATAGCCTCTTTCAGACCAGATTTTTGTTTCAATGGCAAATCCACTTGGGAAGGATCTCCTGTAATTATAAATTTTGCATTTTGTCCCATTCGGGTTAAAAACATTTTCATTTGGGAGTGGGTAGTGTTCTGTGCTTCGTCTAAAATCACAAATGCTTCGTCCAAAGTCCGACCACGCATAAAAGCCAATGGAGCAACTTCAATTATATTTTTCTCAATAAAACCTTCTAACTTTTCGTGAGGTATCATATCTCGAAGTGCATCATATAAAGGTTGCAAATAGGGATCTAATTTCTCTTTCAAATCTCCTGGTAGAAAACCCAAACTCTCCCCTGCTTCTACAGCTGGTCTTGTTAGGATTATCCTTTTTACTTCCTTGTCCCGAAGTGCTTTCGCCGCCATCGCAACACTGGTATAAGTCTTTCCTGTACCAGCAGGACCGATTGCAAAGACCATATCTTTTTTGGCAACTTCTCTTACTAATTTTTTCAAATTAGTTGTCTTAGCTTTTATAACTTTACCATTAACTCCTTTCACAATAATATCCTGATCAAATACCAATTGTTTCTCGGACTCGTCTTTCAAGTTAAGTATATTCTCAACATCTTTCAATAATATTGAATTGTTTTTGGTAATAAAACTGACAATATCATTTAGTTTCAATTTCAATACATCTAGTGCTTCCTGATTTCCCATAGCGAAAATAAAATGGTCTCTCCCAGTGATTTTCAAGGTTGGAAAGCTAGATTTTATAAGATTGAAAAATTGATTATTGACTCCGTAAAAAAGTTTAGAATCAATATCTTTTAATTCATAAGTTAATTCGTACATCTTTCATTTTTTTTGTTGTCTAAAATTAATCTATTTTTTATAAAGTTTCACATATTATCCTATTTTTTTCATTTTTTATTCTATTTATTTTAAATTACTTTTGCAATTAGAAGTTTTTATTCGACTATTGCACAACATGTCTATCATTACACTAACAACAGATTTAGGTTACACCGACCACAGAGTTGCTGCCATAAAAGGCAGTATCCTTTCGTTGAATCCCGCAGCAACCATTATAGACATTAGTCATAATATACAACCTCATAATTTGTTGGAAACTTCCTATATTGTAAAAAATGCTTATCATCATTTCCCCAAAAAAAGCATTCATATTATTACAATAGATAGTTTGTATCACGAGGCTAGAAAGTATCTTTTGTGTCTTGTCGATGGTCATTATTTTTTAGTTCCGGACAATGGTCTTTTACACTTAATATTTTTCGATATAAAACCAGAAAGCATCTATGAAATCACCATCAATAATAGATTTGATGACAAGGTAAAATGCAGTATTACAGATATTTTCGTACCTGTTGCTAATCACCTTATCAATGGTGGCATCCCGGAAGTCATAGGTAGAAAAATTACCAAAACAAAGGAATTATCACTTCCAAAAGCCCGATATTTGCCACTAGAAAATATGATTGTGGGCGAAGTAATCTACATTGATCATTATGGAAATGTTGTTTCCAACATTACGAAAGACTTATTTCACAAACACTTCTCTAGCAACACAACTTTCAATATAAAATTTAGAAATCTTAAATTGAAAAAAATTCATCAACGATATACAGAAATCATCAAAGATTATTCCCTAGAAAGCAGTTACCACGGAAAACAACTAGCAATTTTCAATGAGGCAAACTATCTAGAAATTTCGATATACAAAGGAAATAAACAGAATGGAGCCAAGACATTGTTCGGTCTGGATATAGGTGAAAAAATATTTGTTGAATTTTCTATTGAAAAATAAACAAAACAAGTCCAAAAAAATTGTACTTTTGTGAAAATCTAAAATTCTAAAATGGCAGAATACAAATTATTACTTCCCTCTATGGGAGAAGGCGTGATGGAAGCTACTATAATCAGTTGGTTATTTGGCGAAGGAGACATGGTAAAAGAAGATGACTCGGTGGTAGAAATTGCAACCGACAAAGTAGATTCCGATGTACCAACACCTGTTTCTGGGAAAATCATCAAGATATTAAAACAAAAAGACGAAGTTGCAAAAGTTGGAGAAGCTATTGCTATACTAGAAACCGAAAGCACTAGCAACACCATAGCTACACCAGAAACTACAACAACTGAAACCAAAATCGAAACACCTTCCACTAGTGATATTAAAACATTGGAACAGCCATTGACAAAAGTTGATACTAGTAATTTTTCTGGAGACCTATACCTTTCACCGTTAGTAAAATCAATTGTTGCACAAGAAAACATTTCGGAAAACGAATTGAAAACAATAAAAGGCAGTGGATTAGAAAACAGGATTACCAAAGAAGACATACTGTTATTGGTTGCGAATAGAAGCAAAACAAACACCATTGCACCAATTGCAACTACCACTACACCAACAACAACTTCTCCTACGCCTACACCTGTAACCGTAAACGAAGGCGATGAAATAATCCAAATGGATAGAGTAAGAAAAATAATTGCCGATGCCATGGTAAATTCCAAAAGAATTTCCCCACATGTTACTTCTTTTATAGAAACCGATGTTACCAATGTTGTAAAATGGAGAGCAAGAAATAAAAATATCTTGGAAAAAAGAGATGGCGAAAAACTTACCTTCATGCCTATTTTTGTAAGAGCGGTAGTAAAAGCGATACAAGATTTCCCAATGATTAATGTATCTGTAGATGGCGACAAAATCATCAAAAAGAAAAATATCAATATCGGTATGGCTACAGCTCTACCCGATGGAAACTTGATAGTTCCTGTTATAAAAAATGCTGACCAACTATCTTTATCCGGTTTAGCAAAAGCAATAAATGATTTAGCATACCGAGCCAGAAATAAAAAATTAAGACCGGAAGATACCCAAGGTGCAACCTATACCATTTCCAATGTAGGAAGTTTTGGAAACCTGATGGGTACACCAATTATCCCACAACCACAAGTGGCAATATTAGCAATTGGTGCAATCGTGAAAAAACCAGCAGTAGTAGAAACGCCAGAAGGAGATTTGATAGGGATAAGACAATTAATGTTCATGTCCCACTCTTACGACCATAGAGTTGTAGATGGATCTCTAGGTGGAATGTTCCTAAAACATGTACACGATTATTTACAAAACTGGGATTTGGAAAGCGATATATAACGATAATTCTAAAAACAGACCTCCATCTTTGGGGGTTTGTTTATTTAAAATTAAACCAAAACAAAATTATGTTCTACATAAAAAATCATAAATATTTCTTAAAATTTTAAAAAAAAAATTTGTCAATTTAAAATTTAACTTATCTTTGATAAATAATTTAAAACAAATATTATTACAAAATGAAAAAATTATTAGCAATTGCAGCTATATCTATGTTTACTTTCGGATACGCTGCTAACACTTCTGTAAACTGCGACAAAGACAAAAAAGAATGTAAAGACAAGAAAAACTGCAAAGATAAAGACAAAAAATCTTGCGACTCCAAAGAGAAAAAATCTTGTTGTTCTTCCAAAGAGAAAAAAGAAAAAGCAGCTTAATGCAAACAACCACTCCAAGCGAGTGGTTTTTTTTTGATATTGTCTTCAAATACTATGTTAGCGAATTGTATGAAATATTTAGAACAAGAAAAATGAAGTACAACAGAAATTTGCTCTATAATAGTAATATTGTTTATCTTTGGTAACTTAATAAAAACAATGGAAGAACAAGTAGTTTTAGTTGATGAAAATGATGCAGTTTTGGGATTGATGAACAAACAAGAAGCTCATGAAAAAGGAGTTTTGCACAGAGCGTTCTCCGTATTTTTATTCAACTCCGAAGGAGAAATGCTCCTACAAAAAAGAGCAAAACACAAGTACCACTCTCCAGGATGTTGGACTAATGCAGTTTGTTCTCATCCTAGGGAAAACGAAACATATTTGGAAGCCGCCCAAAGAAGACTAAATGAAGAACTTGGCATCGTTACAAATTTGGAAGAAAAATTCCATTTCATCTACAAAGCACAGGTTGGACAAGGACTTTGGGAACACGAGTTGGATTTTGTTTTTGTAGGAAAATACGAATCCGAGTTCCATTTAAACCCTGAAGAAGTAGAAGAAATAAAATACATTAATATACAAGAACTCAAAAAAGATATTGCTACTAACCCTGATCTATATACCGAATGGTTCAAAATAATTTTGAAAGAGTATTTGGAAGAAGTGATGAGGTGATGAGGTTATAAAGTTATGAGGTGATGAGGTGATGAGGTTATGAGGTGATGAGGTTATGAGGTGATGAGGTAATGTAAAAATAATAAAAAAAACAAGTTGGCAATGACAGTATCAAAAATTGAAAAATTGTAATACTTAGACGCAAAAAAATATAATTAATAATAATATAAAGAAATTATGGAAAAAAGAACTGCACTGTATAACAAACATGTAGAGTTAGGGGCAAAAATAGTCCCGTTTGCAGGATTTGAAATGCCAGTACAATATTCAGGAGTTACAGAAGAACACTTTGCGGTAAGAGAAAAAGTAGGAATATTTGATGTTTCACACATGGGACAATTTTTTGTAGAAGGTCCAACTGCTAAGGAACTTTTACAATTCGTAACTACAAACAATCTTGATACTCTTAGCGATGGAAAGGCACAATACTCGTGCCTACCCAATGAAAATGGAGGTATTGTAGATGACCTGATTGTTTACAAAATGGCAGATGAAAAATATTTTGTAGTAGTAAACGCATCTAATATCGACAAAGATTGGAAACATATCTCCAAATACAATGAAAAATTTGGTGCAAAAATGACCAATGCTTCAGATGAAATGTCCTTGATTGCAATACAAGGACCAAAAGCGTTGGAAACATTACAAAAACTAACTTCTACTAACCTTTCCGAAATCCCATATTATCATTTTTCTACCGGAGAAATTGCAGGAGTTTCACAAGTTATTATTTCTAACACAGGTTATACCGGTAGTGGTGGTTTCGAAATATATTTTGACAACAAATATGCAGAGCAACTTTGGAACGAAATTACAAGTGCAGGAGAAGAGTTTGGACTTATACCATGTGGATTGGCTGCCAGAGATACCCTCCGATTGGAAAAAGGATTTTGCCTCTATGGAAATGATATAGATGATACAACTTCGCCACTAGAAGGTGGACTTGGTTGGATTACAAAAATGGACAAAGATTTTGTAGCCAAAGAAATCATAGAAAAGCAAAAAGCAGAAGGAGTTAGTAGAAAATTGATAGGCTTCGAAATGTTGGAAAAAGCTATCCCAAGACATGATTATTTGGTGGTAGATACTGATGGAAATACCATAGGAAAAGTTACTTCCGGAACCATGAGTCCAATGCGAAAAATAGGTGTAGGACTTGCTTATGTGGACAATCCTCACAACAAAATTGGCTCGGAAATATTCATTCAAATCCGAAATAAAAATATACCTGCCAAAGTAGTAAAAACTCCTTTTGTATAGGTAGAATATCATTTAGAAATAATCAAAACCACTAAAAATTTTCTAGTGGTTTTTTTTTATTAAATTCAATTTTCAAAAATAAAAACAATTGAAATGGCAAAAAATTCATTAAAAAAAATAAAAAAACTAGATGCACTACTTTATAGTTTTGAAAAAGATTTAGAAACAATAAAAGCATTTCAGAAACAACTAAAACTCACCCAGAAAAAAGCCAAAAAGCTATCAAAATACATGACAGAAGAATGGATGGAAGATTTTGATAAATTCCAAAATGAAAAAGGATTGCATATATTGGGAGAGGATTATTTGTACAATTCGTTGACAGATTTCGCCCAACTGCAACAAAAAACACTCATTTCTATTGTTAAAGGAATAAAAATCTAGAAATTATTTCCACATTTTTTACAGAAATCTGCATCTTGCTCGTTGTCTATACCACATTCGTTGCATTTTTTCCTACTCATAGTATTTCTAAATTCGGAGGTCATAATACCGGTCGGAACGGCAATGATGCTATAACCTGATAGCATGATAAGTATCGCAACAAATTTCCCCAAAGGTGTATTAGGAGAAACATCTCCATAGCCAACAGTTGTAATAGTTACAGATGCCCAATAGATACTTTGTGGGATACTTTCGAAACCATTTTTTCCACCTTCAATCACATACATTATCGAACCCATTATTATAATGAAGATTACAATAAATAACAAAAAAATATAAATTTTCCTGGAACTATTTTTGAGGGCTGTAACAATGAATTTCCCATCATTCATATAATCTGCCAGGTTGAAAATACGGAAAATCCTCAACATTCTGAGCATTCTTATTATCACAAAAAAGTGCATGATTGGGAAAAACAAACTGAGATAAAAAGGAATAATTGCCAAAAAATCTATTATCCCAAATACCGAGAAAATATACTCCTCTTTATCTTTTATAGTAAATATTCTTAATAGATATTCTGCAGTAAAAAGTATGGTTATAACAAATTCTATCGCATAAAAAATGATATGGTATTTCCTGTCCAATGCAGGAACTGTTTCCAACATAACCAATGCTGTACTTAATATTATTAGGATTAGCAAAGTAATATCGAATATTTTACCAGCTTTGGTGTTGGAAAAATAGATGGTACGGTATATTTTTTTTAAAGTTGGATTTTTTACAGGTCTTAAATCGTATTCGGGTTTTATCATTTTTTGTTTTCAAAATTATTGATACTGCGAAAATACAAAATTATTGAATGGGAAGGTTTTTCAATATTTCTTTTAATTTTTCCTTCTGTTCTTTGTTGAGTTTTTTCCAATGAAACCCATCTTTCAATTGATGGGAATTGAGCTGTGGAAAAATACCAATATCATAATAATGCTGTACAAATGAAGAGGAAATTGCAGGAAGTGGCGTATCAAAACTAAACGGATAATCTTTGGAAACATTAAATTTTAAATTCCCTATTTGGTAGGTATAATAACTGTTCAATTCATAAAAAACTGGTCTTATTAGTTGCTCCGACGAAATACCAGTAATATAAGCTCCTAACCTGAAACTAGGTAAGTGAATTTGTAAATACCTAGGAAATGAAAGTGTCGAAAGTACAATGGTTGCTATAAAACCAAAAGCTACAAAGGAAATTTTCTTACTAATAATAGATTGAAAAAGTATAAAGAAAATAATTACAAAAACTTCTAAAAAAAATCGATATTGTGCAGAAAATATTAGGACAATTATACTTTTCAGTAGAATACAACTCCACAACAATGTCAAAACTTTATTTTTTGTTTTAAAAGCATAAAATCCAAAAATAATAATACTGAACACGAACAAAATATGAATTTTAGATTTTATTCCGTCCAAAAACAACCAGTTTTTTACTTTTTCTACAACTGAAAATTGAGTGATTTGTTCATAGGTATATTGCGTATCATAAGTTTTGATAATTGCATATTTAGCAGAATCTTGCATCAATTCGGAGTTTGGTTTCCAAGAAGCTCCTACATCTAAAAAAGTAGATGGAAAAAATGGATAACCAAAACAATAAATATTTTTTATAATAAATAAACCAAATACTAAACTTCCTAATACAAGAAATTTTTTGGAGGAATTAACAAAAAAAACACCATAAACAAGAACAAATAACGGCAACCAAATAACAGTTGGTTTGACTGCAAATGCCCATACAGAAATAGCAAATAGGAAAGATAGATTGTTATTTTTATTTAAAATTTCATTAACAACAATCAACGATAATATCATGACTGGTAAATCCGGACTTGGCGATTGCGTAAAAAGAAAAAAAACAGGTAGAACGACCAACATTATCCATTTCTTTGTTTCGAAAATATAATGGACAAAAACAATGAGCAACAACAAATTCAATCTCAAATAAATATCGCTAACATGAGAAAATCCTGCTTGTAAAATATGCCAAAAAGACATTTGACCGAGTATTAAATCCAAATTTGCAATTCCTTTGACCAATCCATATTCCGAAATCCACAAAACAGAAGGTATATAGTATCCAAAAGTATCCAAAATAAACGGATAGTAGGTAGAAGATACTATTGCTAGGACAATACATACATAAAAAAACAAGGTAGCTTTTGTGCTATAAAACACAAAATCACTTTTCCATAATTTCGATTTAAAATAAAAAAAATACCCCAAACCTAACGATAATATCTCAACAAAAATAGTAATCGGGACAAAGAAAGATAGTATTGTCCACGCAACAGATAGTGAGAACAAACCAAGTATCATCATCAGACTTTGAGATTTTCGAATTGCGAGTTTATCTCCCAAAAAACTTCCATAACCTAACAGACATGGAATAATTAGCAATAATGAAAATATTTGATACAGCATAAAAAAAAGAATGTTTAAAAATAAACATTCTTTTCAAAATTATGATAAATTTATTTGGCTTTGTTCAAATCTTGTTGAGCTTCATCAACATCGTTTTGGAGTTTTTTTACTGTAATTTTTTGTTCTGTAATTTTTATTTTTTCCTTTTCTATTTCTATTGGACTCAACTTGCCTCTACTTACATTTCTGTCGAATTTCTCTTGCATACTGGAAAGTCTATCGGTTTCTTTACTCAATTTTTTAGTATATTTCTCCAAATTATTTTGAGCTTTCTCAATTTTTTTAGCTTTTTTCTCTTGTTCTTTTTGTTTTTTTGCTAATTCTTTCTCGGCTCTTTTTTGTTCTTTTTCAGCTTTTTCTATCTTTCGTTGAGCATCTTTCTGAGCTTTCTCCGCATCTTTCCTTGCTTTTTCTGCATCTTTCTGAACTTTTTCTGCATCTTTTTGTGATTGCAAAGCTTGTTTTTCTACTTCTTTTTTTTGCTTCAACATTTCCTCTTCGGTATATGTTTTCACAATAGCTTGTGTAGTATCTACAACTGGTTTGGTTGTTGTTACTTGTGCATTTGCAATTGCAATTCCGGATAGGAAAATGCCTAAAAATAAAATTTTTCTTGTCATTGTATTTAATTTTAAAAAAGTGAGTATATCAAAATTAATTCCAAAAAATTCCAATTTTTGAAATCAATTTTATTGTTGGGATTCGCTAGGAGATTCGGTTTTTGCTTTGCCAAAAAATAATTTAATAATGATAGGCAAAGTAGTAACCAAAACAATTATTAGGATTATCATTTCCAAATGAGCTTTCAAATCGATACCGAATTGTTTCATAAACAAAGCATCTAGATAGTGTCCAGCAAAGATTAGGGAGAAAGACCAAGCAAATGCTCCGACAATATTATCGAACATAAATTTTTTCTTATCCATTTCTACAATCCCCGCTACTATTGGCACAAAAGTCCTTACAATAGGAAGAAATCTTGCAGCAATCACCGCAAAAGCTCCATGTTCTTCAAAGAAATCATGTGCTTTGAAAAGGTATTTCTTTTTGAATAAAAAATTATCTTGTCTTTGGTACAATGTAGGTCCTGTTTTTCTACCAAACCAATAACCTACCATGTTTCCGATAATACCTGCAATAGCAACAGCAGTAGCCAAGAAAACCGTATTAAGAAAATCTCCTGCATTGATGCCAAAAGTTTCTTTCATAATTTCTACAGCGTAAATTCCGGAAACAAATAACAAAGAATCTCCGGGTAAGAAAAATCCTACAAAAAGTCCTGTCTCTGCAAATACTATAAACAAGATTAACCAAAAACCACCAAGTTTGATATAAAATTCCGGGTTGAGCAATTGTTGCCAGTGAAATCCATCCATCTGTATAAAAATTTAACCGCAAATATAGTCTAAATATAAGGAATTACTAGGGTATAAAATGTTAATAAATCATAAAGTTTACAAGTCCAAATCTTCTGAAACGGCAGTTCCATCAGCCATCAAAAATGCTTTCAGGAAAGGGGTTAAGTTACCATTCATCACCCCATCTACATCGGAAGTTTCGAAACCAGAACGAACATCTTTTACTAATTTGTAAGGGTGCATCACATAGTTTCGGATTTGGCTTCCCCACTCTATTTTCATTTTTCCTGCTTCTATTTCGTTTCTGGCTTTCATTCTTTCTTCCAATTCCATCTCATATAATCTGGAACGGAGGAGTTGCATGGCTTTTTCTTTGTTTTGGAGTTGCGATCTACTTTCAGAATTTTCAATAATAATTCCGGTAGGTGCGTGTCTTAGCCTAACAGCAGTTTCTACTTTATTTACATTTTGTCCTCCAGCACCGGAACTACGCATGGTTTCAAAGGAAATATCCGCAGGATTGATGTTGATTTCTATAGTATCATCAACCAAAGGATATACATATACCGACACAAAACTAGTATGTCTTTTGGCGTTGGAGTCGAACGGAGAAATCCTTACCAAACGATGAACTCCATTTTCACCTTTCAGGTATCCAAAAGCATATTCGCCATCAATTTCTAGTGTAACTGTTTTTACACCAGCAACATCACCTTCTTGGAAATTCAGTTCTTTTATTTTGTAACCTTGTTTGTCTGCCCACATTGTGTACATCCTCATAAGCATAGAAGCCCAATCGCAACTTTCTGTACCACCGGCACCAGCGGTTATTTGGAGTACAGCAGGTAATTCATCGCCTTCATTGGAAAGCATATTTTTGAATTCCAAATTTTCAATTTTTTCCACCAAATTAGGAAATGAGTCTTCTAGCTCTTTTTCGGATTCTGGATCTTCTTTTGCAAATTCCATTAATACTAACAAATCCTCGAACTGTGAGTGTATTTCTTGATAATCTTCCACCCATTTTTTTTTGGAACGAAGTTGTTTCAGAAAGACTTCGGCAGATTTGGGATTGTCCCAAAATTCTGGAGCGGCGGATTTCTCGTCGTCATTGGATATTTCTATTTGTTTTTTTTCTATTTGCAAGTATTTGTAGAGTTCTTCAATCCTATTTTGCGTTGCTTTTAGTTGCTCGTTAGTAATCATTTTGCAAAAATAACAATTTCCAATTGAGTGTGAGTGAATTCTATTCCATAAGTTTCATTTTGGATTTATTTCTCCAACCGGCTTGGTTTTCATACTTTACAAAATGTATTTTTAGGTCGGCTTGGTTTTCATATTTCACAAAAAAGACTTTCTTGTCTGCGATATTTTCATATTTTACAAAATACCATTTGCCTTTGTTTCCTTTTGCTATATTTTCATATTTTTCTTTATAAACAAGAAGATCAGCTTGATTCTCATATTTAGTTTCAAAAATTTTTACCGATGCTTGGTTTTGATATTTTACACTAAATATTTTTTGTGAAAATCCTAAAATTGGTAATATCAAAAACAGAAAAACAGAAATTTTCATGGGAATTACTTTTTATCTTCCAAATTATTGTGTTGAAATCCAATGGCTTTCTCCGGTGCTTCTTGTACTTTGTAGCTCTCCAACTCTGCTTTCATTTCTTCAATTCTCATAGAAAAAGGTTCATAGTTATTAACCGAAACATCTTGGATAAACTGCATAATTTGGTTAAAATATTCTTCTGTAAGTTTTGCAAGAGCATCTCGAAGTGCTGCTTCCAAAATACTTGGGCTAATCTGCATCTGTACCGTTCTTTGTCTTTTGTATTGATTTTTGATATGTTTTTTCAGACTTTGGGTGAAATCAATAATCATGGTGTTACTGAAAAGTTTCATACGGTCGGTAATCTCTTGCCAAAAAGGCAGATGATCCGCCTGATTGAATTCCAAAATTTTGTATAAAAGAGAATCATTTTCCAGATTTTCTTGCATATAGAATTGCACCAACTCCATTCTTTCCTTGTGATTGGGTGGGAAAATTGGTATCATCACATCAAATCTTCCTGGTGCCAATACTTCATCATCAATAGCATAGACAGTTTTAGCAGAACCAATCATGAGTATATTTTCTTCTTCAAATTTTGAAATATAATGCAAAACAATCTCCTTGGTTTCTTCATTTTCGGCGGAAACAGAATTTTCTTCGCTTCTTTCCATCATAATTTGGTCAAAATCTTCTAAAAAAAGTAGGACTTTTTCTTCTTTCAACATATTTACCAAAAAATCATTGAAACCAGTTTTATTACCATCAACAAAAGAAGTTCCCAAATAGTGTTTCTTCACTTCTTTGAATTGGTAACAGATGAGTTCAGCAATTTTAGTTGCCCAAAAAATTTTCCCACTTCCCGGAGCACCATATAGGATTATACCTGCTGGTCGATGTATCCCCCATTCTTTTACAGAATCTACATTGATAAAGGGATCCAAAACTTCCGTAATATAAAAATACAAATCTCTATACCCTATGAAATCTCGTTGTACCAAAGGACTTTTGTCTCCGAAATAATTATATACAAATTGATAATTCCCTCCCAACTTATTATCTATACTGAAAGAAGATACCGATGATTTGTACAGCCCGTTTTCGAATACATTAGGTTGTTCTTTTTGGATTTCTTCTTGCACCTTCTCTATTGGTTGTTGAATTTTTTTTGCAATAATCTCAGGTGATTTTTCTTGGAACAAATCATTTTCAAATTTTTGCAAAAACTCTTTATTTTCTTTAGCAAAAGTTTCAAAATCTTCTTTCACATCTTGGTTGGTACAGATACACTCGCTAAGTTCTAAATCGAAATCAATAATGAATTTTTTTAGCGTATCTACGGAAACATTTAGCTCTGTGGCTAGTTCGGAAAGTTTCATGTTTTGATGTTTTTAAAATTTAAAATTACAAAACAAATTGGTTATTGCGTGTCTAATTCTACTATTTTTTTTACTAATTCTTGCAATATTATCAAACTTACAAAATTCATAAAATCTTTTCTTTCCAAATATGGAAAAGAAATACATTTTGTAAATACTTGATTTTTAATAGAAATAGTATAGCATATTTTTCCAATTTCATTTTGAAATTCATCAGTTCCTGGACCTGCAACTCCTGTTGTAGAAATCGCAATATCAGTAGAAAACAGCTCCTTGCAGCCCTTTGCCATTTCCAATGCTACCTCTGGAGAAACCACAGTATGATTGGCAATAGTTTCTGGAGCTACACCCAAAATTTTTATTTTTTGATGATAATCATACGCCACTATCCCTCCTACAAAATAATTTGAACTTCCTGCAATAGAAGTTATCAATCTGGCAATTTCTCCTCCGGTACAACTTTCCGCAACAGAAATAGTCCATTTTTTTTGTTTTAAAATATTTCCCAATATCTCTTCAATATCTTCCCCGTCCCAAGAAATAACATTTTTTTCAACAAGAGGTTTCAATTTCAAAATTTGGTTATTCAGACTATTTTCCAATTCCGTTTTATAAAAACCTTTTGCAGTTAGTTTTAGTTTGATTCTATAAGCAACAGGCAAATAAGAAAGCTGCATATTTGGAGGTAAACTCAATTCCCATTTTTCAATTTTCTCCGACAGAATACTTTCCGGCAATCCGACTATTGTAATAGTTTTTGATAAGATATAGTTGGTGGAATATTTTTTTTGAAGAAAAGGGATAATTTTATCTTTCATCAATGGTTTTACCTCATAAGGTACACCTGGAAGACAAAATACCATTTTCTGGTCTTTTGTCATCAACAAGGCTGGAGCTGTTCCATAATCATTTTGAAAAACGATTGCTCGAGATGGGATTTCTGCTTGAGATTTGTTGATTTCCAGAATATCCGCTCTGTTTTTTTTGGTTAAATAATTTTTCAGATGTTGATAGGTTGTATTGTCCAATACCATTTCATCTTGAAAAATATTTGCCAATGCTTTCTTGGTTTTATCGTCCTTGGTAGGACCTAGACCTCCTGTAGCAATCACAACATCGGTGTTTTTTAAAGCTTGAAAAAAAGTATTTTCTATCGTGGTAACTGCATCAGAAATAGTCATTATTTCTTTTACCAAAATTCCGATAGCTTTTAGTTGTCCTGCTATAAAATTGGAATTGGTATCAACAGTGGAACCAGATAATATTTCGTCGCCGATAGTTATCAATATTGCGGTTGTCATTTTTTTGGAATTTATTATTAATGAATTATCCAATTGAGTATATTGGGATTGATAATACTATCTCTCAATTCTATATTCGTAAGTCTAGGAACATGACCAGCATTTTTCATGAAAACAAATTGATGCTGGATATGTTGAGCAGAAAGTACCGAGTCCAACGCAAAACCTTGATGTTTGGCGACCAAAAAATCTTTACCACCTTGGAAAATTAATGTTGGTACATTACTAACCATAGCGATTGGACTAGCTTTTTGAAATTCTGGAGATGGATTTTTCCTATCCATTTTTACACCTACCATTTTCTCTATCATCGGTAGTGTATATTTGGAATAGGTACTTTTCATGAACTGTTCCGAAAAAAAATCGGTAGGAGCACTCAACGAAATTAGTTTCACAATTTGTTCCGGATGAGAATATCCATACAATAATGCAAGATGTCCACCTGCACTTTCTCCTAATAAAATAAAGTGTTGTGGAATAATTCCCCAATTATCGGCTTCAAAATCTAGTTTATCTATTGCCATAGCAATATCATCTAACTGTTGTCTATATGTAATTTCTTTGGAAACCAATCGATAATTGATGGCAGCAGATGAAATATTATGCTTGTACAACAATTGTTGCAATTGCCTCATGTGACTTTTATCTCCATATTGCCAAGCACCACCATGTATCAGGAGTACCAAAGGATATTGATTGGAGTTAGCAGGGAGAAAAACATCCATTTTCTGTCTTTTTCCTAGTCCATAAGGTACATTGTACATCTTTTGTCCATTGTTATCCGAGGCGAATACCAAATATTTATTAGTAGTAGTACAAGACTGTACAATCATACTAAGAATAGAAAAAAAATAAAATTTGGGTTTTCTATTGACTATTTGTTTCATGTTTGTTTTTGAAATAATCTATTTCAAATTTACAAAATACTACACAAAGAAATCATTAGAAATAATAAAATCTATAAAATAAATTGATTGATGATGAAATTATAAAAAATCACTCGTCTTTGACAGCTTTGGTAAGAAACACATCCAACAAACCGTCTGGTAATTGCATTTTTATACATTTTTTTTCTCTATCCAAATCCATAATCCAATCTTTTATTATTGGGACAACAACCTCCTTTCCGTCCAAATTCAAAATAAAATAATGTTGTGCACTTTGGTCATTTATCTCTTTTATTATTCCGCAATTGGTATTTTCATCATCTACGATTGTATAACCAATCACTTCATGGTAATAAAATTGTTTGCCAGTTAATATCGGCAAAGTAGAAAGTGGCAAGAAAACATTTTTCCCTATGCTTTGTTCCACCATAGCTTCGCTGGCATTTTTGAATGAAATGATTTTGGTATCTTGTTTGGACCATTGTTGTTTTTCAATAAAAAACGGAACCAACAAACCATTTACTTCTAGGAAAATCCCTTCCAAACGGTTATAATATTCTGGTTGATCAGTATCCAATTTCAGGATTACATTTCCTTGCAATCCATGTTTTCTAGTAATTTTTCCTAAAAAGTAACAATCTTTTTTATTCATAATTTTTCAAAATAATAGAGACACGATTAATCGTGTCTCTACAAAGGTAATTATTTTTATAATTTTTTTATGCTTCTGCTGGTGCTTCACCTTCTGCAGCTGGTGTTTCTACAACTTCTTCAGCTGGTGTTTCGGTTTCTTCTGTAGCTACTTCTGCTGCTTGTGCTTGTGCTTGTGCTGCTGCAATTCTCGCTTCATTTACTTTGGCTTCTGCTTCTAATGCAGATTTTTTTGCATCAGCTTTGGATTTTGCCAAACCGTCTGCCTTACCCTGAACTTTTGATTCTTTTGATTCCACCCAAGCTGCAAATCTTTTTTCAGCTTCAGCTTCATCAAAAGCTCCTTTTGCTACACCACCTTGCAAGTGTTTTTTGTACAAAGCACCTTTGTAAGAAAGGATAGCTCTAGCGGTATCACTAGGTTGTGCACCATTGTTCAACCATTTTACTGCTGCATCTACATTCAAGTCGATTGTTGCAGGATTGGTAATTGGATTGTAAGTACCGATTTTTTCGATGAATTTACCATCTCTTTTAGCTCTAGAATCTGCTACTACGATGTGGAAGAAAGGTTTTCCTTTTTTACCGTGTCTTTGTAATCTGATTTTTACTGACATAATTGTTGGTTTTATGGGAACTCGTCCCGATTATTATTTTAAGTCTGCAAAATTACTGTTTATTTTGAAATCTACAAGCTTTTTATCTTTATTTTTTTTAAGCCTGGCTAAACGATATTAGATACTTGTCGATATACATTTCCTTTTCTTTGGACTTGTATTGTTGTATATACCTAGGATGCTCCAAAGGAATTAATTTTCCAAAAAACTTTTCTTTTTGATTAATTTTTTCTAGAAATTCTGCATTTTTTTTACCTAAACAAAATACTTTTTCCGTGTCTAGACCTAGTGAAATATGTTTTTCAATAGACGCAATCATAAATTTTTCGACAGCGTAAAATAATGATTTGTCATCATAATAATTAGCATTCACCCAATCCCTTTTAGATTTTTTTAGGATTGCCAATGGAAACGGTGAATTGATATAAAATTCCGAATAAAATTTTTCCACTCCTCCAAAAGCTCTTATCATATCATACATGAAAACCGATGAAACCTCATGTGTCCTAGCCGAATTCATTTTTATTCCACATTCCGTTTCCAATCGTTTGGTGTCGGTAAATGGCACTCCTGTAACACCTGCACCATGTCTGCTGGGATTAATCCCTATAATGAATTTCCTTTTCCGATTGTCATTGTAATATTTTTTATAAAATTTTTCCATGACTTCCATTGTTTCCGGATTGTCCAAATAGGGATTCAGAACTTTATAGCCGAAAGGTAATCCCTCGGAAAAATCTAAATTTCTATTCATATCAATTACTTTAGTTGCGAAATTGTTCATGTGATTTAGAGTCTGTTTAAATTTTATCGAAATATTTATTTTTAATTATTCTTGAACTTCTTATCTATTTTTTTGTGTTATTTTCAGCGTATTTTCTATTTTAACTCCTTGTTTTAACCCGCTAAAACTTCAAATTTAAAACAAAAAATCCATTCTTTCAATGCCGATGTGATAGTCGTTTAGTACAATGTAATTGGACTATTACGAATATCCAATCGGTATAAAAACACCTACAAAAAAATTAGATATAAAATTTAAACAGGCTCT
>JAFDZJ010000219.1 GCA_018266965.1 Bacteroidota bacterium | reverse complement strand
TCTAGACAATGAGTTGGAGGTTATTGCTACCTTACAACAAGAAGAATGGAAAGATCATTTTGAGTTTCATGCTCATTGTTTTTTGGACGACTCTACCGAAAATGAAAGGCAAGATTTCGTAGCATTTGCAAAATCATTAATAAAGGCAGATAGTGTAGTTACAGACAGAGAACACCTTTATTATCAATTGTTGAAAAATATTTGGAAAATATAATTATAATAAAAACTTAACAAAATTATCTTACTATGAGAAAAAAAATAGTTGCCGGTAACTGGAAAATGAATAAAAACTATGCAGAAGCTAGTGTGTTGATGTTTCAACTGTTGGAATATAAAAAAAATAACCCAACCAATTGCGAGATTTTTATTGCTCCACCAAGCATTTACCTTACTACTGCCAAGGAAATATTTGCCGACAAAGAAATAGGAATATATGCTCAAGATATGAGTGAATATCCTTCTGGAGCCTACACCGGAGAACTTTCTGTAGAAATGTATCAATCAATAGAAATAGACGGAAGTATTATTGCTCATTCCGAAAGAAGATTGTACCATGGCGAAACAGACTCTCATGCCAATAGAAAAGTGAAAGCATTGTTGGATGCTGGACTTACCCCAATCTATTGCAACGGAGAAACGCTAGAACAAAGAAAAAATGGGCAACATTTCGAAGTTATAAAAAACCAAACTCAAGTAGCTTTATTCACATTGAGTGCAGATGAAATAAAGAAAGTTGTAATAGCCTACGAACCTGTTTGGGCAATTGGTACTGGCGAAACAGCAACTCCGGAACAAGCACAAGAAATCCATGCCTATATTAGAAGTTTGATTGCCGAAAAATATGGAAAAGAAGTAGCAGATGAAATTTCTATTTTGTACGGAGGTTCCGTGAAACCGGATAACGCAAAAGAAATTTTCTCCAAACCCGATGTAGATGGTGGATTAATTGGAGGTGCTGCTCTGAAATTGGAAGATTTCTCTAAAATTATAGAAGCATTTAACCCATAATTGATAGAAAATAGGGCAAAAATATAAACTACCAAATTCAATTTGGTAGTTTTTTTATTAAAGCGTTTTCATACCTATTGGATAGGCTTTATAGCATTTCATTAAGACAATCCAAAATAATATGGCAACCTTTTTCTATCTCTTCATCTGATATAGTAAGTGGTGGCGAAATTCTTAAATACTCATTTCTATACAATTGCCAAAAAACGATTAGTCCTTTTTCCATACAATTTTTGGCAATCTCCAATGTGAATTCCGGATTACCTAGATTAACCGCTAACATCAATCCTTTTCCATTGATATTTTCAATTTTTGGATGTACCAATAGCTCTCTGAAAAGTTTTTCTTTTCTTTCGATTTCCTTCATCAATCCACTTTCCAGTACTTCGGTTAGGGTTGCCAAACAAGCAGAAGCAATCAATGGATTGCCACCAAATGTTGTGATATGTCCTAATTTTGGCGAATGTGAAAGAGTTTCCATTATTTCTTTTGAACTCATAAATGCTCCTACCGGAACACCTCCACCCATACCTTTTCCCATCACTAGAATATCCGGAACAATACCAAAATGTTCAAAAGAAAATAATTTTCCAGTCCTTCCGAAACCGGGTTGTATTTCGTCCAAAATAAGCAATGCTCCTACTTCTTGGCATTTGCTTTTTAATTTTTTAAAATAATCCTTGTCTGGTACCAAAAATCCTGCAGCACCTTGTATGGTTTCTGCTATAACACAAGCTGTTTTGTCGGTAATTTTATGCAATTCTGACTCATCATTAAAATTAATAAAATTAATCGATGGTAAAAGCGGTCGAAATTCTCGTTTATGAGTTTCGTTTCCGGAAACTGACAAAGCACCATGGGTATTTCCATGATAGGAATTTTTCATAGAAATAATCTCTTCCCTTCCGGTATATCTTTTTGCCAATTTCAAAGCACCATCAATAGCTTCTGCACCGGAGTTTACAAGATAAGTTATCTCCAAAGGATCCGGAGTTGCCAAAGCTAATAGTTTGCACAGTGCCACGGGTTTTTCTTGTGCATATTCGCCATACACCATTACATGAAGATATTGGTCGGCTTGTTCTTTTATTGAGTTTACAATTTTTGGATGAGAGTGTCCCAAAGTATTAGCAGAAACACCAGCAACAAAATCCAAATAAGCCTTTCCATTTTTGCCATAGATATAACTTCCTTCTGCTTTTTCTACTTCGAATCCTGAAGCGAATTGTGTGGTTTTGGCTTGAAATTTAAAAAAGTCTTGTTGCATTTTTGTTTTTATTTTAGAATTTTACAGAAGGAAAATTATTTTTTCACTCTTTTAGGTTTTTTGGCTTCTTCTTTTTCTTTATTTTTTCTTATGATTTCCATTGATTTGTTGTACAATTCATCATCGGATTCATATTTGGTTTCTTCATAATTAGGACTGTCCAAAAATATATCTTGCCATTTTTTGGGTCTATCTTTGGTATTCCAATTAAAATCTGGGAAAAATCTATCTTTTTTAGAAATTTTACTCATAGGATATACTTCGGAATTAGCACCAATATTACAAGAGATAATTTGCATTTTTCTTTCTTCGAATTCGGCTTCTATCACTCCACAACTAGATATTGCAATACCAATTCTTTCAGTTTCTTTGGTTTTTTCGTTTTGGTCATCTGCATAGTTGATGGCTTGTGCATTTCCTATTACCTTTGCCAGTTTCACTTCGTTTTCTTTGTAATATACCGTCATCAATTTCCCTTTCACTTGGTTGAACTCGTCTTTCTTGTTGAGAGAGTCAGCTTTGGAGATTGCAAATGCATTTCCTATAACCTTCAAAGAGTCTATATACTCGGCTTTGGTATCAAAATATACTTCTATCTTGTCGCCACTTACTTGTTTCTCTCCACTCCATAAGATTGGATTTCGAAACAGATGCAAGATTCCATCGGTTTCATCAAAACTCATAGAGTCAGCCTTTGCTTGTGCATTGGATTTGTATAATCTTGCTTTGTTGTAAGCTCTTAAGAAGCTTTTTTTTGTATTAATTTCTTTTGAATCTACTTTTTGATATGAAATAATTTTTTCGGCAGAGAAATAGATAGAGTCTTTTTCCAAAATCTTAACTGCATAGGGTTTTTCGGTAATCATGGCAGAGTCTTTTTTTTCGTATATCTCTGCATATCCACCTTTTATATATCTATTTTCTTTGGGGTCAAAAAGGGTAACATTTTTATTGGCTTTGCCAAAACCTGTTATTTGGTTGAAGTACATTTTATCGCCTTTCAAAGTTTTTCCATTATAGTAGATTGTAGAGTTTTTCTCCAGCCAAACTTCTTTGGCATTCATACTATAAATTCCTTTTTCGGTATATATTCTGTTGCTTGGATTTTTTTTATTGGTAATCCAGGTTGGTCCGTTGAAGTTGGCGGTATTGGTATTTTGGTTTTGGATAATGTTTTGTCCTTCAACGGTATATTCGGCATTGTTAATTTTCACATTTCCGGTAAAATCTATCAATCTGGATCCTGTGTTATAGGTGGCAGATTTGGTGTACATGGTATTTTGATAATCAGAAATTATCCCTCCTGTATTGAAATAGGCTTTTTGTTGGAGTTTGTCATAGTACAGGGTTTCAGTTTTTATGGTTTGTTTGGGGTCTGTAAGTACAACATTTTTTCTAGCAATTCCCTTTTGTGTGTTACCATCATATTCCATTTCTCCAGCAGTAATAACCGTGCCGTCTGGATTTTGCAATTTTACATTTCCGATGGCTTTTATAAAATTTTGATCTTGATACAAGATAACCAAATCTGCATAGAGTTGGGAACCTTGATGCTCGAATTGTACTTTCCCTTGGAAATAAGGATTTCCATTGTATTTTTCCGGATCTTTTGCGAAAAAATCTGAGTGTAAATGATGGATTTTCTCCGCAGTTTGGCTTTGTTGTGGAGAATTTGGTGTGAAAAACTGATCTTTTTGTAATGGTTTTTTTTCGATTTGTGCAAAAACGAAAAAATTCAAAAATAATAAAAATAGAACACTAATTTGTTTCATTACTTTTCCTAATTCCATAAAAATATAATGAATGAGAATCTATTTGCACACCAAATGCGTTTTCTATTGCTTCTTTAATACCTT
This sequence comes from Bacteroidota bacterium, assembly GCA_018266965.1. Lineage (GTDB taxonomy): Bacteria > Bacteroidota > Bacteroidia > Flavobacteriales > Weeksellaceae > Amniculibacterium. Next base: position 2,526 of record JAFDZJ010000219.1, on the reverse strand, counting down.
GAATTCTAGGATCGCAAAATTCTATAATTTCTTCAATTTCTTTATCTGTATTGTTTTTATAAATAACCAAATGGTCATGTTGTTTGTCGAAATAAGATTTTTCATACGAAGCCGAAGAAGAAAGTTTTTCACTGAATTGGTGTTTACGAATCAGTCCAGCGTCTAAAAAAATTTCTATGGTATTGTAGATGGTGGCTTTGGAAACATGGTATTTTTTCTGAATCATGATGAGGTACAAATCATCAACATTGAAATGATGTTCCAGTTGGTATATCTCTTCCAGTATGGTATATCTTTCTGGTGTATTTCTAAAACCGTTATTAAGAAGATATAGTCTCAACACCTCTTTTATTATTTCTAAACTCGAATTTTTCTTTACTTTTTTTTTCGCCATTTTTTCATAAATCTAATTGCAAATTTATTACTTTTTTTCCTCATAATCTTAAATTATCTAGTGATTGATAAGGTTTCGATTTTATTTTTGTTTCAAATAGAATTTCTCAAAGGCAAATTCAACTAGCAAGTGCAATTTCATTTACAAGTTTAAAAAATATTTTTTTATTCCCACCAGCATCAAACTGTCATTCCTATATCTATTCCTTTGATTTTTCGGTAAATATCTGTAGCAAAATTATCCGTCATTCCGGAAACGAAATCCAGTACACCCAAAACTTTTTGGTAGGTAGTACCATTGTCGTAATGAAATTGTGAGGGCATCAATTGCAAGGCTTTTTTTTCATAACCTTTCCTATCATCTTTTGGTTTCAAAACTGGTGGGATAAAATGGTCCAACAACTCGTACATCACATTGTATCCTGCATTTTCTATTTCTACCACAGACCGATGATTATAAATATTGGATTGAGAAAATTTCTCTATTTTGTCCAAAGAGGGACTATTTTTTTTCATCATATCTAGGATTCCTAGATTATGAGAACCTTCGACTATTGCTTGGAAGTTTGCTTTGTACAATTCCATTCCGGAAGCTATCAGAGAACCTATTAATTTGGCTCGTAGATAGGAAATTTTTTCATTTTGATTTTGCAAAGCCAGTAATTTTTTTTCAATTCTTTTCAAGTCATTATTTGTTGTTTCCTTAATAACTTCCAAAAACAAAGACTCGCAATCCGAAGTGGAAATTATCCCCAATCGATGTGCGTCTTCCATATCTATTATATTATAACAAATATCGTCAGCCATCTCTACCAGCCATACGAAAGGGTTTCTTTTGTACACCAAAGGTTCAGAACTTTCCATCTTCATAGCAGTATTTGTGGCGATTTCTGTAAAAATTTCTTTTTCGTTTTGGAAAAAGCCGAATTTCTTTCTGTTCACATAACCTTTTTTCTTGGCTATTGCTTCACAAGGATATTTTGCTATTGCTGACAATGTAGTGTGGGTAAGTTGTACACCACCTTCGTCTTTTCCATTTTGTTGATGGGTCAAAATCCTAATAGCATTGGCATTACCTTCAAAATTTGTAAAATCTGCCCATTCTTTTTCAGTAAAAATATTTTTTAGTTCGGATTCATTTTTTTCAAAATAAGAAGCAATAGCATCTTCTCCGGAATGTCCAAAAGCAGGATTTCCAACATCATGACAAAGACAAGCAGCAGCAATTACAGATTGCAAATCATATAGATAAAAATTCGAGGATTCTTCGGATAAATTCTTTTTAAAATTATCATTTATAAATTCTCCTGCCAATGTACCCAAACTTCTACCAACAGAGGAAACCTCCAAAGAGTGTGTTAATCTATTATGTACAAATACACTTCCTGGTAAAGGAAATACCTGAGTTTTGTTTTGTAATCTTCTAAATGAAGATGAAAAAATAATCCTATCATAATCCCTTTGGAAATCCGACCTCGAAACTTTTCTTGGACTGTGGTTTCCTGTCCTTTGATTGGTATATAAATAATTTAATTGTTCCATATATGCTCTAAAAATATCTGTCTAAATTAAATGCTCCAGATAGAAAAATCAAAAATAAGAGTTCTGTTACTAAAATACAAATTAAAGCTAATCGAAATTTTTTTATTTATCTTTTCATTATCTTTAATGGATTGAAAAATTTATGCAAAATTTAGTGTAAATTTGTTCTCCAAAATTATTAATCATCATTATGAAAAAAATACATCTCAATATACTGGCTGTTGCTAGTATGTTTGCACTTGCTTCTTGTGGTTCCAAACCAAAGAATACCAACCAAAATACAACTCCAACCAACATCTCAAAACCTGCATCAACTATGGAAACGAAAAAAGAAGAACCGAAAGAAAATGGTTTGGATCTCGCTTCAATGGACAAATCTGTAAGACCACAGGACGATTTCTATAACTTCGTGAATGGAAATTGGATGAAAACTGCCAAAATCCCAGCCGATAAATCTACATGGGGAAGTTTCAACAAATTAGCAGAAGACACGGATAACAACTCCATGACTATCCTCAACAACCTACTTCAGGACAAATTCAGTCCAGGAAGCGAAGGAAAAAAAATCCAAGATTTGTATGCTACTTATAT
>JAFDZJ010000218.1 GCA_018266965.1 Bacteroidota bacterium | reverse complement strand
CCGATAGTTGGCCAACTGTACTGGCTGTTGGTATATAAATTGGAAAGAATTGCAGGGAATAGATTTCCATAAGGTTGATTGTCCATTCTCAATCTTTTTTCTTCTTTCACTACTTCTCTTTGGGTATCAACACCCACTTGTTTTACTTCCGCATGACGCATTCTTTCTGCTTCCATCCACAAACCTAGTTGCTGATTGTTGGAAGGGAAAGTTTCGTAGTAATAAGTTCTGTCGCTGGTGGTATTAGCATTGTTAGTTCCTCCATTGGAAGATACTATTTTGAACCAATCTCCTTTTTTTATGTTTGGAGTTCCCTCGAAAAGTAAATGTTCAAAGAAATGGGCAAAACCAGTTCTGCCTTTTACCTCGTCTTTTGCACCTACATGGTACATAACGCCAGTAGTTACAACCGGTGCCGAATTGTCTTGATGAAGGATTACATGCAAACCGTTTGGCAAGTCATATTCCTCAAATTTGATTTGCTGAGCATTTAGCAACATTCCGAAAAATGCTACCGCAGCTACAGATAGAAATCTTTTTTTCATATACATTTAAAATTAAATTTAATAATAAGTTTCAAAAATAGGTAATTTGTTACAATTAAATACAAAAAAAAGACTTCTATTGAGTTAGAAAGTCTTTTTTATTATAATGATTTTATAAATTCAAAAATAATTTCGGATTGATAGGAGTACCGTTTTTGTGGACTTCATAGTGCAAATGCGGACCAGTTGACCTACCTGTATTTCCGGATTTAGCAATTACATTTCCAACAACAACCTCATCATTTTCTTTCACTAACAATTCCGAAAGATGTCCGTACAAGGTAGCCAAACCATTTCCATGAGATACAATTACACATTTCCCATATCCACCTTTTGTACCAGAAAAAATTACTTTTCCCGCAGCGGTACATTTCACATCGCTACCATAAGGCACAGCAAAATCCATCCCTTTATGAAACTGCATTTGCACTTCATCTTCTCCGGAATGAGTTGCGATAGACACTGCACTACTGTCATTTTTCGCAACTGGAGTTGTAGTTACCGCCGCCAAAACAGGTTTGAAAGGGATAGGATTTACCCTTTTTCCAAAGTTAGAAGACACTCTGCCATCGGTAGGAAAACCTAGTGGCACTTCTTGTAATTTTTTCTGTAAATTTACCAAGTATTGACTATATCTATTACTTTGTTTTGCTAGATATACAGCATTGTTCAAACTATCTTGTGCTAGTGTTTCTACTTTGCCATCTATAATATTTTTAGATGCTAAAAACGATTGAAATGTTTTGATGGTATTGTTGATTAATCCCAAATCTGTTTTCATTTTGGCATAATCGACACTATCTTTTTCAGTATTAATTTTTACCAAGTTCACTTCGTAATTTTTATTATCCCTTTCCGAAAACAGCTTACCTATAAGTAAAGCTTGAGCTATAATAACTGTGAGAAAAATCCCAAGTAATAGCGTGGCATTTTTGGGCTTTCTAACTTTTACTAATAATCTTTTCATATTCTAAAATTGATTTTTCAAAAACAGCGACAAAATTAAAATAATATTTGGATTAACTAATTTTTTTAACAAAACTTTGGCATTTTTACAAGATGTATTTATTTGTTTTAATGAAAATACAATCCGCAAAATACATTTGATACTACAATTTCATCAAAATAAACATTTGTTAAATTATGAACTCGATGTGATAATTATCTTTTGTTGCACATTGCATTTATCATTACCTTTGTATTTTTGATAGTAACATGGAAAAAAGAGCAAATAAACTTTCCGATAAAAAAAAATTATCCACAAAAAACAACACTTCCCTCCCAATAGTAGGAGTTGTTGGTAGCGGTAGTTTTGCAACTGCCATCGTGAAAATGTTGATGGAAAACTCCAAAATTGTACATTGGTGTGTAAGAAGCGAATTTGTAAAAGGGGCAATAGAACTCCGAGGACACAATCCATCTTATCTAACTGCTGTACATTTTGATTTGAAAAGACTAAAAATAACTACAGATATTAACGAATTAGTAGAAAATTGTGAGGTTATTGTATTAGCATCTCCATCGATTTACTTATCCGACACGCTTGACAAAATGACGGTAGATGTTAGTGGAAAAATATTTGTTTCTGCTATAAAAGGTGTTGTCCCAAAAGTAAATGATATTGTCGCTAACTACCTCCGAGAACAATTTGCTATTGGTTACAAATGCCAAGGTGTAATAGCTGGACCTTGCCACGCAGAAGAAGTTGCCATGGAAAGACTTTCCTACCTTACCATTGCAACCGCCGAAGAAACAGTAGCTGAAAAATTATTGAAATTATTTTCTTCAGATTTCATCAATGTACATACTTCCAAAGATGTTTTGGGAAATGAATACAGTGCTATTTTGAAAAATATATACGCAATTGGTGCTGGTATTGCTAGTGGTTTGGGTTATGGTGATAATTTTATCGCCGTGTTTGTATCCAATGCTATACGAGAAATGGAAACCTTCCTAGAAGGGATATATGAAGCTCCAAGAGATGTCAATGAAAGTGCCTACCTTGGGGATTTGTTGGTTACAGCCTACTCTTTATTTTCCAGAAATAGAAACTTGGGAAATCTTATCGGTAAAGGTTACACGGTAAAATCCGCCATACAATCCATGAGCCAAATTGCCGAAGGCTACTATGCTTGCGGCAGCATCTACAATACAGCAAAAGAAAAAGGAATAAAAGCTCCAATAATAGAAACGATATATAAAATACTGTACGAAGGCAAAGATGCGGAAAAATGTTTTTCAAAATTAGCCACTTTACTTAATTAATCTTTCATGTTCAACCTAGGCAATTTTCTTCAACTAAGTACATTTGGCGAAAGCCATGGTAAAGCTATCGGCGGTATCATCAACAATTTTCCTGCTGGGATCGTCATAGATTTAGAAAAAATACAACAACAGCTGGACAGAAGAAGACCAGGACAATCTGCAATTGTAACTCAAAGAAAAGAAGGCGACAAAATAGAATTTTTATCCGGAATTTCCAATGGAATCTCTACCGGAATGCCCATCAGCTTTATCATTAATAACGAAAATTCCAAATCCAAAGATTATAATCATCTGAAAGATTCTTTCCGACCTTCGCATGCGGATTTTACCTATCAAGAAAAGTTTGGAATTCGTGATTACAACGGAGGAGGAAGAGCCAGTGCCAGAGAAACTGCCAATTGGGTAAGTGCAGGTGCTTTGGCAAAACAGATTTTACCAAAAGAGATAGAGATTACAGCTTTCGTATCTTCGGTAGGTGAAATTTTTTGTGTTAAACCCTATCAAGATTTGGATTTTTCTAATATTGATAGCAACGAAGTTAGATGTCCAGACTGGGAAACAGCCGAAAAAATGATTTCCAAAATAAAAGAAATTAAAAAAGAAGGCAATACCATTGGAGGTACTATTACTTGTGTTATAAGAAATTTGCCCATCGGTATTGGCGAACCTGTTTTCGGAAAATTACAAGCGGAATTGGCAAAAGCCATGCTAAGTATCAATGCTTGTAAAGGATTCGAATATGGAAGTGGATTTTGTGGGGCAAAAATGACTGGCAAAGACCACAATGATCTTTTCAATCCGGATTTTACTACCAAAACCAACCTTTCTGGCGGGATACAAGGTGGGATAAGCAACGGAATGGATGTATATTTTCGTGTAGCTTTCAAACCTGTTGCAACTCTCTTACAACCACAAGAAAGTTACGACAGACAAGGAAATCCAATATTATTAGAAGGCAAAGGAAGACACGATCCTTGTGTTGTACCAAGAGCAGTGCCTATTGTGGAAAGCCTCGCCGCATTTGTGTTGGCAGACTTGTACCTCATCAATAAAACTAGAAACTTAAATAAATAATTAATTTAAAAAAATTTAAAAAAATTTAATAAAAATGAAAAACTACTGGGACCAATCCATTACATTTCAAGACTATTTTGCTATTGCCGAAAACCGTGTGAACAACCCTATCCCTGGCGATGAAAAACAAGACTACTACAACCTAGGCGTACAAAGAATGAACCGTACCACAAAAACTTTCAAAATGGAAGATGATTTGGTAGAAGCCTTCAAAGCAAAAAAATTCAATGGTAAAGTATTAATAATTTCCGAACCTTGGTGTGGAGATGCCAGTGCTACCGTACCTGCGTTATATACTTTTTTCAATAATTGTGGTACAGAAGCCAGAATATTTTTAAGAGACAAAGACACTAGCCTTATCGACCAATTTTTAACAGATGGCACCCAATCCATTCCAAAAGTCCTTGTCTTAAACGAAGATTTTTCGGTAAAGACAACTTGGGGACCACGACCACAATATGGTTTGGAATTATTGAAAAAATTTAAAGAAAATCCAGAAACCTATCCAAGAGAGGAGTTTTACAACGACCTACAAGTGTATTATGCCAAAAACAGAGGTAGAGATGCAATACAAGAAATCATAAATCTATTGTAAACTATTAAAAAAAATGGGGAATTTCATTTGGACTTTCCCCATTTTACAAACCAACCATGATTAATTTTGCCAAAACAAGTTTTTACTATCTTATAATAGCCATCGTTATTTTTGGTCTATTTTTAATACCAAAAGTACGAGTACAGTTAAAAGAAATATTGTTTCCGATGGCTACAATAAAAAATGCTATAACCATCTCCAATGACGACTATGATATAGAACTAAAAGGTATAAATGCTCCCAATACCAACCTTAAAAATTTTAAAAATAAAAATCTTTTTCTAAATTTTTGGGGAACTTGGTGTCCACCTTGTAGAGCAGAATGGCCAAGTATAGAAGCATTGCATACTTCCAAAAAAAACGAATTAGATTTTGTACTAATCGCCATGCAAGATGAGGAAGAAAATGTGAAAAAATTCCTAAAAGACAACAACTACACAACACCAGTATATATAGCACAAAGTCCAATACCAGAATCGCTACTGCCAAAAGCATTTCCTACGACCTACCTTATCAATAAAAACGGAAAAATACTATACAAAGAGGATTCTTCCAGAGATTGGAATAGCAACAACGCCCATCAATTAATAGAACAAATGTCAAAATAAATTTGGTACACAATTTGAAACATAAAAGTTAGAAAAAAACATACACAAAAAATGAAATTCTCTAAAAGAAAAATAGCAAACGAGGCAATGAAACACGAAGGTTTTATGCAAAGATTTCCGGCAATAGTCAGGATGATAAAATCTATTTTTTCCAAAGGCGGTTACAAACCCAGCAAAAAAAATCTTTTCTTGCCAGGACTTATTTTGGTATATGTAATTTCGCCAATAGACATCTTACCAGATTGGATACCAATAATAGGAGTAGTAGATGATATTGCACTAATTACTTTTGCAATTCCGTTTTTGCTGAAAGAAGCCGACAAATTTTTGGAATGGGAACGAAACAACAATCAACATCCCAATACCCAAATCATAGATGCTGAAATTGTAGAATAATAAGAAAAGTAAGTCCAAATAATATCTTTACATCTATGTTTTCCTAACGGAAAAGAGAAATTTTTTGGCTATACAATTTCATTATTAAATTCCATTATATTCGTTTTTTTAAATTGTTATTACAGTAAAATCACTATATTTTTTTCTACGCAAATACTATATACGAAGTTATATACGATACGAAACAAACGCACAAAAAAATTTAACCACTGATTATCAACAACATACAGTTATTTTCAAAAAAAATGATATTTTTTTTGGTAGTTTATGAAATTTTGAATACTTTCGTCAATAAATATGTTATGTGCAAGTTTATCCAAACATTGTGTCAATGAGATTGTTGATAACTAAACTTGACATTCATAAATTTTAAATATATTTTTGAAGAAAAATGATTTATGAAAAGTGATTTTAGATACATCGGCAAAATAACAATCAAGAATTTGAGAGATGCAATTTTAGATTTAGAGATATCCGAAGATGACATTATTGCATTAAACACTTATGATTTTGATAAAATTGTAGAAGAATATAGGGAAACTTATAAAGTTAGTATAACTATTCCATATTTTCTTCTTGGAGTTTTAATTACTGAAGATTTAAAACCTGAAAAAATTCCTTGTGGAAGAATTAAAATAATCACTGAAGAACATCCTGAATATGAATATTACTACGTTGAAAAAGAAGATTAAAAAAAGTAGAAAAAATACTCAACTTGAATCTGAAGGTGCAGAATTTTTAGTTCTTGGAAATTTAATGATAAAAGGTATTTCAACTTACAAAACTTACCAAAATTTTAAAGGATATGACTTGGTTTGCGTAAATCCTGAAAATAACACTTCTGCCAGAATACAAGTTAAAAGCAGATTTAGAACTGATTGGGATGGATTTATAATAAATGATTTAGGTTGCGATTTTGTAATTTTTGTTGCTTTAAATAGAGGCTTTTCAAAAATCAAAAAGAATGGAGATTTAGGTATAAAAGAACCTGATTTTTATATATTTCCAATAGACTACATTAAGAAT
>JAFDZJ010000217.1 GCA_018266965.1 Bacteroidota bacterium | reverse complement strand
TTTTTTGGACTAACAAAACCATGAAAACGGGATTTGTACCCAATGAAGATAGAGGGATTATTTTTACAAATGTAGAATTGCCTCCGGGAGCTTCTATGGCAAGAACTTATAACGCTATGAAATCTTTGCAGAAGGAGATAATGCAATTGCCAGGAGTGCAGGGAGTTACAATCTCGACAGGAAGAAGTTTTTTTTCTGGTTCTGGTAGTAATAATGGTTTGGCATTTGTAAGGTTAAAATCTTTTTCCGAGAGAACAGCCCAAGGATTATCAGCCGATAAAATTACAGGGATGTTATTTGGGGCTTCAGCTAAAATAAAAGATGCGAAAATTGTGTTTTTTCAACCTCCTTCCGTACCTGGATATGGCACAAGTGCTGGATTTGAGATGGTAATGTTGGATAAAGCAGGAGTAGAGTACAAGGCTTTGGATGCGGAGGCTCAAAAATTTATTGGGACACTCATGCAAAGACCGGAAATACAATTTGCACAAACATCTTTCAATACCAAATATCCACAATACCAAATGAATATCAATGTACCTTTGGCGACACAATCTGGAGTTTCTGTATCCGATATTTTGTCCACCATGCAAGGGTATATTGGGGGAATTTATTCAGCGGATTTCACCAAATATGGAAAGCAATTTAGGGTAATGGTACAAGCACTTCCGGAATTTAGAAAAGACAGACAAAGTCTTAATTCTATTTTTGTACAAACCAAATCTGGACAAATGACACCTATCTCTCAATTTGTAACCCTCGACAAATCCTATGGTCCACAATCGGTTAATAGATACAATCTTTTTACCTCGGTAAAAGTTACGGGTGCTAACAATCCGGGATACAGTACAGGAGATGCTATAAAAGCAGTACAGGAAGTAGCAAATCAATCTTTGGGACCCAATTTTTCTATTGAATTTACAGGATTGTCCAAAGAGGAATTGTCATCTGGCTCTCAGACTTTACTCATTTTTGGATTGAGTTTGGTATTTGTATATTTCATATTATCAGCTCAATACGAAAGTTATATTTTACCATTTACCATTATTTGCTCATTACCATTAGGAGTTATGGGAGCTTATTTTGGTCAATGGATATTTGGTTTGGAAAATAATATTTATTTTCAAATTGCCCTAATCATGTTAGTAGGTTTATTAGCGAAAAATGCCATTTTGATAGTAGAATTTGCAGTCCAAAGAAGACATCATGGCGAAACTATTGTCATGTCCGCTATCAATGCTGCAAAAGCTAGATTACGCCCGATACTTATGACCTCTTTTGCATTTATTTTTGGTTTGATGCCTTTAGTTTTTGCCTCCGGAATTGGGGCAATCGGTAACAGAAGTATTGCAACAGGTGCAGTTATGGGATTGTTGATAGGGACTCTGCTTGGGCTAATTGTAATACCGGTTTTATATGTGATTTTTCAAAATTTACAGGAAAAAATAAAACCAATTGTTTTTGAACAAATCAACACCTCCGAATAATTTTTTTTAAAAATTTAAAATATACTACAATGATTTTTAATAAATATAAAACCCTAATTTCTTTAGTTTTTTTGATAAGTGTAAGTTCTTGTGTTTCCCGAAATACTTATCAACGACCAAATGAAATTTCACAAGAAAGAATATTCCGAGCTGATTATTTGCCGCAAGATAGTTTGAGTACTGGTGCTGTTTCGTGGAAAGAAATATTCACAGATGCTATTCTTCAAAAACATATAGAAAAAGCTTTGGAAAATAATCTGGATATAAGAATGGCAATCCAAAATATGACCATAGCACAAGCATATCTGAAACAAGCGAAATCGTCTTATTTCCCAACCGCAACTATCGGTCCGGATTACACGATGAATTCGCCTTCACTCAATTCTAGTTCCGGACAAAATCTTAATAATAGGGTCTATATCAACCAATTCGATATTACCGCTAATATTGGTTGGGAAATTGATATTTGGGGTAAACTAAAATCAGCCGAAAAAGCTCAAATGGCACAATATCTAGGTACGGTAGCAGCACAACAGAATGTGAAAAGTAATTTGGTAGCAGCAGTTGCTAGCAACTATTATCTCCTTTTATCCTTGGACGAACAGAAAAAAATAATTGAAGAAAATATCATACTTCGAGAAAAAAACCTAGAAACCACAAAAGCTTTGAAACAAGCAGGGACACTCACAGAGGTAGCAACAAAACAAAGTGAAGCCTTGGTGTATAACGCAAAAAGCTCTTTACTATCCGTCAATTCTCAAATAGAGATTTTGGAAAACACACTTTCTTTATTGATGGGTGAAGCTCCCAATAATATTGCCAGAAGTACACTTATTACTCAACAGCTTCCTAATGAATTTAAAATAGGATACCCAACCCAAGTACTTAGTAATAGACCCGATGTTCGACAAGCCGAATTGAATCTTATGAACGCCTTTGAGCTAACCAATAATGCCAAAGCTCAATTTTACCCTAGTTTGAAAATTTCTGCAAGTGCTGGTTTACAAAGTTTGACTTTGGATAATTTTTTTTCAGCTCAATCTTTATTTGCAAATGTTGCAGCCGGATTATTGCAACCCATCTTTAATAAAAGACAAATAAAAACAAATTACGAAGTTAGCCTTGCCAACAAAGAAAATGCCTATCTAGGCTTTAGGAAATCATTATTAACAGCAGGAAAAGAAGTTTCTGATGCTATGTCTGTGTTTTCTATTCAAGATGAATTCATTACGCTGAAAATGAAAGAATTGGAAGCGTATAATACATCGGTTTTGTTTGCCCAGGAATTGGTAAATTATGGAATGGCAAATTATCTAGAAGTGCTAAATGCAGATGTTAATCGATTGAATACCCAATTGAATATCGCAAACGCAAGATATACCAAACTAAATGCAGGAGTACAATTGTATAAAGCTTTAGGTGGTGGTTGGAGATAAAATATAAACTTATCAATAAAAAATAAAAGAGCATTTTTTTGCTCTTTTATTTTTTTTATTTCCAATAAAGACTTATAATTGCAAAACCAAAATTCAGGGGAATTAGCTCATCTGGCTAGAGCGTTAGACTGGCAGTCTAAAGGTGACGGGTTCGATCCCCGTATTCTCCACATATACTTTCCAAATATCGATAAATAAAAACTCTTTATTTATCGATTTTTTTTTATTAACAATATCACCATTTTATCAATTTCTTTTTATAATACAAACTATTTTACCTCAATCTCAACCTCAACCTTAATCTCAACCTTATCCTCAACCTCAATCTCGCAGAAATCATTATATTTACCAATTCAAAAAAAAAGAATATGAATATAGATTGGAAAACCGCCAAAGAATACGAAGATATTACCTATAAAAAATGTAACGGCGTAGCAAGAATTGCCTTCAATAGACCAGAGTTAAGAAACGCTTTCAGACCCAAAACTACCAGCGAATTGTATGATGCCTTTTACGATGCTTCCGAAGATCCCTCGATAGGAGTTGTATTGCTTACCGGAGAAGGACCCAGTCCAAAAGACGGAGGTCATGCTTTTTGTAGTGGTGGCGACCAAAAAGCCCGAGGACACCAAGGTTATGTAGGTGAAGATGGAAGACACAGACTGAATATATTAGAAGTGCAAAGGCTGATAAGATTTATGCCCAAAGTAGTAATTGCTGTGGTAAACGGTTGGGCTGTTGGAGGTGGACACTCCTTGCATGTTGTTTGCGATTTGACTTTGGCAAGTGAAGAACACGCTATTTTCAAACAAACCGATGCCGATGTTACCAGTTTCGATGGTGGTTATGGTTCTGCCTATCTCGCCAAAATGGTAGGACAGAAAAAAGCCCGTGAAATTTTCTTTTTGGGCAGAAATTATTCCGCCAAAGAAGCCGAAGCTATGGGAATGGTAAATGCCGTAATTCCCCATGCCAAATTAGAAGATACCGCTTTTGAGTGGGCTCAAGAAATTTTGACAAAATCACCAACCTCAATCCGTATGCTAAAATTTGCCATGAACCTTACTGATGATGGAATGGTGGGACAACAAGTATTTGCCGGAGAAGCCACCCGATTGGCGTATATGACAGAAGAAGCCAAAGAAGGAAGAAATGCCTTTTTGGAAAAAAGAAAACCCAACTTTGGGGAGGATCAATGGATTTCGTAATTGTTTGAAAATTAAAAAATTTGGAAAAAGATTTTAATAATAGCCAGTTGAATTGGGAACAATTGCCAAACTACGAAAACTTGGTGTTACAACCAATTTCACGGAAATACCTAAGCGTGATGTTGCTAAATACAGCTATTTTCTCTGT
>JAFDZJ010000216.1 GCA_018266965.1 Bacteroidota bacterium | reverse complement strand
CGATTAATCAGATATAAATCATCTGAATCTAATGGAGTAAATTCTAAAATAGAATCAAACTTATCTCTAATGTTTTTAAACTCTATACAAGCACTTAAATAATCACTTTTCTTAAAAAGAATAAATCCAATATAGATTTTACCATTAATAGATTTTGCTTTATTTTTACAAAAATCAAAACTTGAATATAATAAACGTTGTAATGAAATCCCAACCAATCTCGTGTCTAAAAAAATATCTTGGTCAATAATTTTATCTGCAGTTACATTTTTCTTTTTAAAATTATCTAAAAAAACAAAACGCAATAATACTTCAGAATCATCAATAAACTGAGGTATTAGCATTATAATGAATTATAAAAGTCAACAAAATCTTTATTCAAATTCCCAATAATTTCATCTCTTTCATCATACTTATCAGAAATTAACACTTCATCAATAATAGTTATATAATCGCCAGCTTTTTCGCTGAAATATCCAAAAGATTTTTCTCCAATCTCAATCGTGAAATTAGAATTACCAATTTCATACTCTAATATTGCAGTACCATAAGAAGACTCATAAAGATTATTCATATTAAAATTCATTAAAAACAAAGCAGGTAAATTACGAATAATATCTGCAGCATTTCTCTTAACATCTTTATTTATAATCTCAGATTCAAGTTCATTCAAAATTTCAATTCTTTTAGATTCACTAGTTCTATCTAAATAATAATCTTTCGAGATTTGAGTGTCATTTTGTACATATTCATTTTGATAAATAGCACTATCATTTACATAAGATTCAAGGAAACTTTGTCTTCGTACATCTGCTGATAAACCAGCCAATATTACAGTAGTTGCAGTAATTAACATAATTGAGTATTTAAAGTTAGCTTAAATGAATTTGTTTTTTTACTTCAGTTGTGAAAATTTTATTTAATAAATCTTTATTTTTAGCATGAGCTTCATTTAACAAAGTTTCTAATAATGATTTATCATATTCCTTAATTTCTTCCAATTTTATGGCAAATGTATGATTAACGATTACTCTTTTAATATCATTATTAAATAAAATTTCCGTTTTTTCTTCTTTAAGGTCTTCCCCTGCCTTTCTCTCAGATTGAGAAATAATGACTAATGTACCATTATGTGAATTAGTAAAACTAGAATTCAACAATTCAGCATCAGTATTAAAAATAGACTCTACAGGTATTTTAGTATTTGAATCCCATATAAATTCATCAACATAATTCAAAGAAATCGCTTCAATATAAAAACCAAAAACTTGGTTTAATGATTCAATGTCATCAAAGTATTTTAATTTGAAATTATCCCATCTAGTATATTCTCTCGTTTCAAAGCTAACTTGGGCTTTACTTTTATTATTTAAATTTTCAACTTTAAATACGTTTACACTAGTACCTATAGAATTAAACTCCTCAAAAACAAATCCAGAGATTTCATCATTAGAAATTTGAAATCCATTATTATCTAAATTAATTGTTTTTGATGAAGCAATTCCTTTCTTTTGATAACTTGTAAGCAAATTTGCATCATTAATTTTTCTGAAAATTACATCAGGTTTAATTAGTGATTGAGGCAAAAAAATATTTGCATTTACTCGACTAATAGAATGTTGCTTAGATATTGGTATAAACATTTGTATATAATATTCCTTCTGATGACAAATATAGTAAAAAACTACAGATAATAAACAAATTGGCAATAGTGTGCAGGTAAAGTGCTTCTAATGAACTTTTGTACAAGGTTGAGGACAGTAATTCTATTCAATCCCGATAGCTATAGTGATGCTAAAACTCGGTTCCATCGACAATTTGAAAAATTTTAAATAGAAACATGCCCCAATTTGATGAGCTTTTCTCTGTTAAGAATTTTTATATTTCTTCCATCAACCTCAATTAGTTTATCGGTTTTGAATTCGGAAATTAGCCTAATTGCACTTTCTGTTGCAGTACCTATTAGATTTGCAATTTCCTCTCTGGTAAGCGATATTTGTATGAAACCTTCCGGATCGGAACCTAATTTTTGTTCCAAAAGTATAAGTATTTCCGCTAATCTTTCTCGTACAGTTTTTTGTGCTAAAAAAGCTACAGTATTTGCACTTTCTCCCAATTCATAAGCGAATTTTTGCATCATAGAATAGGAAATTTTTGGATCAACTTCCAGCAAATGCTGAAAAGTAGTAGTAGGAATAAACCTTGCATCTATTTCCGTCATAGCCTCGGCTTTTGCTTGGAATTTTTCTCCACAAAGTAAAGATCTATACCCTATCATATCACCTTCTTTTATGAATCTTAAAATATGGTCTTTTCCATATACGCCACATTTGGACAATTTTGCAGTTCCTTTTTCTATGATGAATACACCTTTTGGAAATTCGCCATCTTCAAATATTACCTCTCCTTTTTGGAAACTAACTTCCTCTTTGGACGATAGATACATTTTGAAATCTTCTTCAGAAATTCTATTTTTCAACTCTTGTTCGTCAAAAGCTTGTTTTAGAGATTCTTCTATTGCAATTTGTTTTTCTAATGACATATATACTGATATTTATCAGCAAAAGTATTGATTTTTAAAATGAAAGGCAAAGTTTTTTCATTAATTTTGCAAGTTCAATTTATTCTAATTCTAAATAAAACAGATATTTACATTTCCAACCGCTATTAATCAATTGTTTAAAGTATCGTTTGGATATAAATATTTCATTCAAAATTAATTATAGTATATAATGTCGGAAAATTGTTTTCATTGTGGGCAACCAACAGACAAAGAAAAAATAGTGTTTGATGAGAAATCGTTTTGTTGCAATGGTTGCAAATCGGTCTATGAAATTCTTAATCTCAATAATCTTAGTAATTTCTACCAGCTCAACAAAAATGCTGGTACAAAGCCCGACGAAAATTCGACGCAATTTGATTATTTGGATACTCCGGAAATTTTTTCCAAAATTACCGATTTTTCCGAAGGTAGTACAAGTTTGGTAACTTTCAAGATACCTGTTATCCATTGTTCTTCTTGTATTTGGTTATTAGAAAGTCTGCATACACTGAACGAAAATATAAAATATACCCAGGTAAATTTTACTCGGAAAACACTTCAGATTTCTTTCAACCATCAGGAATTGCCACTCTCGGAACTAGCAAAGTTTCTTACACACCTTGGTTACAAACCCGTCATTAGCCTAGAAACCGCAGATAAAACAGAAGAAAAATTAGACAAATCTTTGCTTGTAAAACTAGCAATTGCAGGATTTGCTTTTGGTAATGGCATGTTCTTTTCTTACCCGGAATACGCACAGGAAATACTCGGTTCTTCGGATATTTGGATGGATACTTATAAAAATCTTTTTCGTTTCATCATGTTTTTATTGGCAACACCAGTTGTTTTTTATTCGGCTTCGGATTATTTCAAATCTGCTTGGTTTGGATTGAAAAACAAAATTGTGAATATAGATGTTCCTATTGTTATCGGTATCATCATGTTGTATGGCAGGAGTATATATGAAGTACTTACAGATTTTGGTCCTGGATATTTCGATACCCTTTGCGGATTGTTGTTTTTCATGCTTTTGGGTAAAACTTTCCAAAAAAGAACTTATGCAGCACTATCCTATGATAGAGATTATAAGTCCTTCTACCCTATTGCTGTTACCAAAATAGATTTTGATGGCAAACATAAAAATATCCTATTGTCCGAACTGAAAGTTGGCGACAGGATAATGGTGAGAAATGGTGAGATTATCCCTGTAGATGCAATACTAATTGCAGGAAATGGGAATATAGACAACTCTTTTATCACCGGTGAAAGTGCTACAATTGCCAAAAACCCTGGTGATAAAATATTTGCCGGTGGCAAACAATCCGGAGCTGTTTTGGAGTTGGAAGTCATCAAAAATGTGGACCAAAGTTACCTAACCCAACTTTGGAACAAAGAGGCTTTCAAAAAACACGAAACAGGTCTGGATACACTTACCAATACTATTTCCAAATACTTTACATTCATTATTTTGGGGATTACCTTTCTAGCAGCAATTTATTGGGCACAGCACGATTTCGAAAAATCTTTTCAGGTGGTTGCTGCCATACTTATTGTGGCTTGTCCTTGTGCTTTGGCTCTTTCTGCTCCATTTACTTTTGGACATATCATGAGGATTATGGGAAAAAATAATTTCTATGTAAAAGATACCCTAACAATAGAAAAACTTGCAAAGATAGACACACTGGTTTTTGATAAAACAGGAACCATTACCCATAATAAAAAATCCAATATCCAATTTGTTGGGGAACAATTGTCGGAATTTGACCTAAAAAACATCAAATCTTTATTGAAAAATTCCAACCACCCACTCTCCAAATCTCTTTATGAATTATTGGAAATCGATGATGAATATTTTCCAATAGAAAATTTTATAGATACTCCCGGAAAAGGTTATCAGGCAACTGTAAGAAGTCAAGTTTACAAAATTGGTTCTGCTAGTTTTGTAGGCGAAAATTCTAAAAATTTGGAAACCGCCGTTTATCTTTCTAAAAATGATGTTGGTATAGGAAAATTTGTTTTTAAAAACGAATATAGAAAAGACCTACAACAAATGTTCCTACAACTAAAAGGCTATCAGATAGATATTTTGAGTGGCGACAACTCGTCGGAAACATCCCAACTCCGTAGTATTGCACCAAATGTTTTGGAAATGAAATTCGACCAAAGTCCGGAAAACAAATTGGATTATATACAATCACTTCAACAGAAAAACCAAAAAGTTGCTATGCTAGGCGATGGATTGAATGATGCTGGTGCCTTGAAACAAAGTAATGTAGGAATTGCAATTGCCGATGATACGAATGCTTTTACCCCTTCTTCTGATGTTATAATGAAAGGAGAAAAAATTATAGAGCTAAAAAAATATTTATCCCTAAGCAAAGATGCTATGTCTATCGTAAAAACAATGTTTGTCGTAAGTTTTCTGTATAATATTGTTGGGTTAAGCTTTGCTATTACAGGCAAACTTTCACCCCTTATTTGTGCTATCCTTATGCCTATAAGTTCTATTACGGTTGTTGTACTTACATCATTGCTTACCCATATTAGAGCTAGGAAATATTTTAGGTAAATTGATTTTTATGACAGGGCAAACGGGTTTAAGGATTCTATACTAATGTGAAAGCAAAGCTTCTATGCCAAGTTCTGTTGATTGTTGCCCACAACCTATGTTTCTATCCCGAAGTATCGGGACAAGTTATGGTAAAAATGTTAAACCACAACTTGTCTCGTAATAAAACGAGATAGAAACATAGAATAAT
>JAFDZJ010000215.1 GCA_018266965.1 Bacteroidota bacterium | reverse complement strand
GACAAAAGATTCCCATTGGCATCCTTTTTATCGTTCATGGTTTTGAACTTGATGATGCTGAAAATTCTTTCGTTCAACCCCGGTCTTCTTTGGAAGAAAAATGGTTTGCCTTGGTTGGCAATATACAATCCAATGGTTACAATTATAAAAATTGGACTTAAAACAACAAGTCCTATTAAAGCAACTAAAAAATCAAAAATTCGTTTCAAAAAAAATCTATACACCACAATTGAAAGTTACATTCCGCAAAGGTAAAAAAAACTTAATTTAAACTTTAATTATTATTTCTGAATTTCAATTGAACATCAAACGAAATTTACTGCGTTACAAATACTATATTTTTTTTATATTTGACAAAAATATAAAACCCACCATGTTCGTAGAAAATACAGAAATAGAAATGATAGCCCAAACGGCTAAAGAATTTGCAGAAACACACATAAGACCCAATATTATGGATTGGGACGAAAGCCAAACTTTTCCAAAAGAACTATTCCACCAACTAGGAGAAATGGGTTTCATGGGAATAGTAATCCCCGAACAATATGGAGGCTCTGGACTCTCTTACCACGAATATGTAACCATTTTGGACGAAATCTCCCAAGTAGATCCATCAATAGGATTGTCTTTGGCTGCTCACAACTCGCTTTGCACCAACCACATTTACGAATTTGGAAATGAGGAACAAAGAATGAAATGGCTTCCACAATTGGCTTCTGGAAAAGTAATTGGAGCTTGGGGACTTACCGAACACAACACGGGATCCGACTCTGGTGGTATGAGTACCACAGCTGTGAAAGATGGCAACGATTGGATTATTAATGGAGCAAAAAACTTCATTACCCATGCTATTTCGGGAGATATTGCTGTTGTAATGACTAGGACAGGAGAGAAAGGTGCTAAAAACAATTCTACTGCTTTTGTACTAGAAAAAGGAATGCCTGGATTTTCTTCCGGTAAAAAAGAAAACAAATTGGGGATGAGAGCATCCGAAACCGCAGAACTTATCTTTGACAATGTAAGAGTACCGGACAGTCACAGGTTAGGAGAAGTAGGAGAAGGTTTCAAACAAGCTATGAAAATATTAGATGGTGGTAGAATTTCTATAGCAGCACTATCTTTGGGAATTGCCAGAGGTGCTTACAAATCCGCTTTGAAATATGCCAACGAAAGACATCAATTTGGGAAAGCTATCTCGGAATTTCAAGCAATAAATTTCATGTTGGCTGATATGGCAACCGAAATAGACGCATCCGAATTACTAATCCGTAGAGCTGCCACTCTGAAAAATGCAAAACAAAAAATGACAAGAGAAGGTGCAATGGCAAAACTATACGCCTCCGAAGCTTGTGTTAGGATTTCCAACAATGCTGTACAAATCTTTGGTGGCTATGGATACACCAAAGATTTCCCAGCAGAAAAATTCTACAGAGATTCCAAATTATGTACCATAGGCGAGGGAACTTCCGAAATACAAAGATTGGTTATCGGAAGAGATATTACCAAATAACTTTTCACTACCCAACAATATAAGACTGCCAAAAGGTGGTCTTTTTTTATCATTTTTAAAATTAAAATAAAATGACACTACAAGATATATTTCTACAACCCTACCAATCCTACACCAATTGGGAGATTGCATTGGAATTTTGTGCTGCATTTTTCGGTGTATTGAGTGTCTATTTCTCAATAAAAAAAAATATTTGGGTATATCCCACTGGTATTATTTCCACTGTATTATATGTCTATATATTATTTCGTTTTGGTTTGTTGGGAGATTGCATGATCAATATCTATTATAGCATCATGAGTATTTATGGTTGGATTTTATGGTCCAAAAACATAGATAACCAACTGCATATATCTGTACAAAAAACCACTAATAATGATAAAATAGTCGCAACAATATTATTTGTAATAAGTATTGTATTGGTAGGATTGGTGTATTATTTCAAACCCGCTATTGACAATCATTTCAGTACAAAAGGTGTACAATTGGGATTATCCCATTTGGATTGGGCAAATTGGCTAGATGTTTTCACTACTTCATTGTTTTTGGTAGGTATGTGGCTTATGGCAAAAAGAAAAGTCGAAAACTGGATTTTTTGGATCATTGGGGATATTATTTGTATTCCGATGATGTTGTACAAAGGTCTTGGAATAACTTCCATACAATATCTGGTCTTCACAGTTATGGCAATACAAGGCTGGAGAGAATGGCGAAAAAATTTATCCTGAAAAGTTGAATACTCGACTGAATTTTATTTTGATGTGCTGGACAATAAAATAAGGTTTAATCTGAAATAAAAAAAAATAATGTTTTTATAACGCAAAGCTATAGCGATGTTAAAATTAAAAATCTTCGAATTTTTTTGCGTCTTATTATTTTATTGGTACATTTTACTTCTTGTGTCTTTGCGTATAATGTTAATTTACAATAATTTAATTTATAATTACAAATACACATCAGGTTTAAAATGTATAGTCTAGTACATCAAAATAAAATTCATCCCGAAAACTCCCCAAAAAATTAATTGATAGAAAAATCATTATTTTTGTGGGCTTAAATATTTACATGGAAAATAGTTTGAAATTTTATAAATACCAAGGAACAGGCAATGATTTTGTAATGGTGGATAACCGAGATTTGTTTTTCCCAAAAAACAACGAGCTAATTGCTAAACTCTGCGACAGAAGATTTGGTATTGGAGGAGACGGATTGATTTTATTGGAAAACGACAACAATTATGATTTCAAAATGGTCTATTACAATTCCGATGGCAACGAAAGTACCATGTGTGGAAATGGAGGTAGATGCACCGTAGCTTTTGCTCATTTTTTAGATATTTTTGAAGAAAAATGTAGCTTTGTTGCAATCGATGGCAAACACGAAGCCTGTATAAAAAACGGTTGGGTACAACTGAAAATGATTGATGTAGAAGAAATAAAAACAATGGACAACAACTACATTATCAACACTGGTTCTCCTCATTTTGTACAACAAGTAGAGCAACTCGAAGATTTTGATGTCTATTCCAATGGAAAAAAAATACGAAATTCTGCTCCTTTTGCAAAAGAAGGCATCAATGTCAATTTTATGGAAATCCAGGAAGACGGTTCTCTATTTGTCCGAACTTATGAAAGAGGTGTGGAAGATGAAACTTATAGCTGTGGTACCGGTGTTACTGCCTGTGGAATCGCCTATCTAAAAAATAAAAATGAAAATTCGGTACTTGTAAAAGTATTAGGAGGTACACTAAAAGTGAAATTAGAAAAAAAAGAAAATTCATTTGTAAACATTTGGTTAGAAGGTCCTGCAAAAATGGTATTCGAAGGAAAAATAAATTTATAAAATTAATTCATCAAAACAAATTACAAAAGCATGAAAAAAGGTTGTGCCATATTCTCAATAATAACCCTAATAATAATATTGATAGCAGGGTTTTTTGGATACAGATACTACAAAAAATACTATGGAGACAATGTGAAAAAAGAAGGATTTGTCCTCATTCCTCACAAAGCAAATTATCAAGCAATCATAGATTCGTTGAGTCCTTTTGTTAAAGACAAACAAACACTGATAGAGGTTGCCGAACAAAAAGCCCTGAAAAAAAATTTCAAACCCGGACGATACAAAATAGTGGACGGAGAAAGCAATACCAATATTGTTAACATGATAAAGGCCGGAAACCAAACAGAAGATACTTTCAGGATTGGAGATTTCTATTCCGTCTATCAAATGATTGGTAAGGTAACTAAAAAAACAGAGATTGACTCCACCAACTTTGCAAACTCCCTAAATACCATCGCAAAAGAAAAAGGACTAAACAATGCCGAAGACCTAAAAAAATACTTCTTTATAGACACTTATAACTTTTATTGGACAGTAACTCCAAAAGAGTTTTTTGAAAAATTCGAGCAACAGTACAAAGAGTTTTGGACTCCTGAAAGAGTAGAATTAGAAAAAAAATCTGGATTATCCAGAGAACAAATTTATGCCTTGGCAACAATTGTATATAAAGAATCGGGTGGAAAAGCCGACGAAATGAAAACCATTGCAGGTCTCTACATCAATAGGCATCACAAGGGTATGAAATTACAAAGTGATCCTACTGTAATATATTCGGCATTACAAGCAGCCAATTTCAGTATCCCTCCAATGAAAAGAGTCTATTTCAAAGATTTGAAAAACCCTTCTCCCTACAACACTTATGCCCATATTGGAATTCCTCCCGGACCAATCTGCATCCCAAACAAAACAGCACTAGAAGCGGTATTGAACGCCGAAAAAAACAACTATATCTATATGTGTGCAGATCCAAAAAAAATAGGCTATCACAAATTTACCAACAACGACGCCGAACACGCAACAAATGCAAAAGCATATCAAGATTGGTTGAATAGTAAAAATATTAAGTAAAATTTAACATATCCATTGGTAACGATTTGATATTTTTTATGACAAATTAATCAATCGATTAGTTTAACTTTTTAATAAAATATTAATCTATACCTCTAGAAAAAAAATATCATGACAGAACGAATAGAAATTTCTACACTCATCAAAAG
>JAFDZJ010000214.1 GCA_018266965.1 Bacteroidota bacterium | reverse complement strand
AATGGTTTTGAAATTTCAAAATGTTTCAATAGCACACCGGAAGTTCGGGTATCTTCGCACAAGATGTAATCCACTTCTTTCAAAACCTTTATGGCCCTGAAAGTCATGTCTTCTAAATTTCCCACCGGGGTAGGAACAAAATATAAAATACCGCTCATGCTTGATAATTATTAATATAAAGTCTGTAAATTTAAAATTATAATTTTGAACTCCTTGTCATTTTAAAAAAAATATAAAATGAATATCGATTTTTCTGTTTTTTTTGTGTTGAATTTATCGTTGTTATCGTTTCAAATTTCCGTAAAACTAAACATCCATTTCACGGGATTTTGCCAATCTTTTCCTTTGAAAGATTCAATAGGTGCTTTTATCAAAATATTATTCCAGCCTTTTTTTAGTGGGATTTTTGTAGGTTCTCGGTATTCATAACCTTCATCTAAAAGTGGGATTTCGGAATTACCTTTCATGCCTCCTCTTTTCCAATTGGGTGGTGGAATAAGATTTCCATTGACCCAAACTGCACTGCCTTTTTCGTCCCATTTCCCAACGGGAGGCGAATCTGTCGCAGGAGAGCGGGAAATGTTGTTGAACCCAATCCAAAAATTTCGTTCTTGGTTGGTGTCGCTCCATATTTTTGTGGTGGCGTACCAAGTTGAATTTTCTTTCGGTTCGTCTATTGCCCCTTTTATAAGTGGTGCCCACCAATGTTTCATAACGATGGTTGCTCCTGTTTCTGTTTTTGTAGGTGTGGGATTTTCGTCTTTCAACAAAGATTTTTCTATTTCAAAAGTAGCATTTCCATTGCCTTTGTTGTCGAATGGGCCATACAAATTCCAATTAATATTAGATTGTTTGGCATAATTGAAAATTTTGTATTCAAAATACAATTTTTTATGTTCTAACAATTTGTTTTCAAAATTTTCAAATCCTTTTTTGTCGCCATCATCGATATTGGCAATCCATTCGGATTTTCCTCCGCCTTGCCAAGTTCTTTCCGCAAAAGCCAACATCGATGGATAGACAGGATTCATCATGAGTATATCTTTTTCTTGAGCCACGGCTCTATCCGGCCAATTGCAGAGTGTTGCTCCCAAAACTTTTTTATTTCCCACCTTAACATTGGCAATTTTCCTATTATAAATACTAACCACCGCTTCTTCGGGATCCATGTGATTGATGTACAAATGTCTGGAATCTATAATTTGGACTTTATCGTTTTTGGAAAGATGAGCATTGTCGTCCATCCAAAGTTGCCTGATTGTAGAGTCCGGAAAATTTCCACCCGGTTGCCAACCGATGGTTTTCACACCGAATTGTTCAATATATTTTACCACTTCCGGAACAAATTTTTCATTGGTAATCTTTACTTCATCTGCTCCGATATGGATATAAGGGAAATGATAGGTATCAATTAATTCTTTCAGAATATTTTTTACAATTTTCAAACCTTCTTCGGTTTGCATATTGGTTTTCATCGATCTTTCAAAAGCTGCACTATGTCCTGGCATATCGATTTCCGGAACGAAGGTGATATATCTTTCTTTGCAATAGTCTATCAGTTCTTTTATTTCAGTTTTGCTGTAATACATTCCTTTGTTTCGGAGCATATTTTCCGATGCTACTAATTCCGGATATTGTTCTATAAAAATCCTCCAAGCAATATCTTCGGTAGCATGGAAGTGGAAAATATTCAATTTGTTGGAAGCCATCACATCAATTTGTTGTTTCAGTAAAGGAATAGACATATAATTTCTTCCTACATCTACCAAGTAACCACGCCAAGAAAACGCTGGCCAATCGGTAATTTCACAAGTGTCAAGCATTGTTTTGTCCCTAGCTAATTGTTTGAAGGTTTGGATGGCGTTAAAAATTCCGTGAGCGGTGTTTGCTACGATATTAATTTGGGTTTCCGAAACAGATAATTTGTAAGCTTCATCGTCGTTTTGTGGTGTTTTTATTTTTTCTAAACCCAATGCTATATAATTATTTTGAGTCGGAATTTTGGTTGATATTTCTGCATCATAACCTAATGATAATAAGAAATTTTGTAAGATTTTGGCCTCATTTTCCAATGTTTTATCTCTCACTACAATAGTTTTGCAGCTGACTAAACTAAAATTTCCATTTTTCCAAATTGCTTGTTGAGGTTGGGGAATTATAGATGGTTTGTCCTGAACATTATAAACGAAAGGGAAAATCTTATGTTTCCAAAGTAGATAGGCTTTGCCCAACAAGTGAAGACCATCATTGGTATATTTGGGATTGAGTTTTCCGTTTTCATCTACAAAAAACTGGTGCAAATCTATATATTGATAATGATGAGAGGATTGATTGGCTTTCAGAATTGTATTTACATTATTAATGAGAGTATTATTTTTGGTATGACCTTCAAATTTTCCAAAAATATCATTTACAGGTAAAATACTTTGGATAAAAACTTGGGTGGCAGGAGAATTTTCTTTAATATAATCTGCAATGAGAAATATATTGTTGATGAGGTTTTCTTTGGATACATTTTTTGCTAAATCGTTGGTGCCAATCAAAAGAAATATTTTGGAAGGTTTTCTATCGACCACTTCCTGCAATCTATTGATGACACCGGAAGAAGTATCGCCACTTATTCCTCGATTTTTGATGTGTAAATCTTGGAACAACTCTGTCCATTCTGCTCCATCGGTAATGGAGTTTCCTAGGAAGGCAATGTCGTCTTTTGTTGTGGGCATTTCTTGAAAAAATGAATTCCGCTGATGATAATAGGTTGAGAAATCGGAAGCAGGAAAAGTAGGCAACTGAATTTGAGAAAATCCAAATGAGGAGATTAGCAAAAAAAAGAGAGTGAAGAGGTATAGCTTGTTGTATTGTAACATTGGTTTCATCAATTTTTGGAATTTTTTATTTGAAAGTACAAACTTCTGAAATTATTTGGGACTTTTTGGTTGTATTGGCTAAAATCCTTCCTTTCAAAAGAATCACTGCCCTTTTTCCTAGCCCAGATGGGAGCGGCATCCTTTTTATTTTTTTTCTTTTAACGAATGATAAATTTAAAAAAAATAAAAAGATATAGCGGACAGGTACTATCTTAAAAACCAAATAATTTTTACACTATTTGTGATATTTTTATT
>JAFDZJ010000213.1 GCA_018266965.1 Bacteroidota bacterium | reverse complement strand
GAGCAATCCGATTTGCTTTTTCTTAAAGAACCAAAATTTGAAAGCACGATGTTGGGACTTTCAAGACGTTACAAAGACTCTGTAATTGAGACAGACAAACTTTCTGACTTTTTTAATAACAAACAAAAGGCTGACACTTATATTAAAAAGGACACCTTTATTCCTAAGCAGACGACAAAGCAAATGGGTTTTTGCATTAGAACTGGAACACAAATATCATTCAATCCAAAACTTCCTATGTGTGACACAGCTTTTCAAAGTTGGAAAAAATTTGGTAACAATGAATATCCTGAGAAATACTGTCATTTTTCAGGCGAGTTGTCGAATGGTGAAACAAGTTTTTCAAAACCTATTCTTAGAAAAAATTGGACAAAGGCAAAAGAGACACATAAACTATAACAAGTGACACAATAGGGTATACAGCTAACACTGGCTTGCTACAATGCTGGCGGACGAATAAAAGTTCATCATTTTATCTTTGTTACAGCCTTGAAGAAAGCCACCCCGACACAGGAACTTTATTTGCCAATTGGTTAAGCACCGAAGCAAACGAAGCAAACCATATTAAACGTGATACTCCTGTTATGTGTGTAATTGGAAATCCACCTTACAGCGGAGAAAGTGCAAATCAAGGTGAATGGATAATGAACCTAATGGAAGACTATAAAATTGAACCCGACTCAAAAGAAAAATTAAAAGAAAAAAATTCAAAATGGATAAATGCTGACGAGAATAAATTTATCCGTTATGGTCAACATTTCATTGAAAAAAATGGAAGCGGTATTTTAGCTTTCATCAATCCACATAGTTTTTTAGACAATCCGACTTTTAGGGGTATGCGATGGAATTTATTAAAAACCTTTGATAAGATATATACTATTGACCTGCACGGAAACAGCAAAAAAAATGAAACAGACCTTGATGGAAACATTGACCAAAATGTGTTTGACATTATGCAAGGCGTATCAATTAACATCTTTGTAAAAACCGGAAAGAAAAAGACAAACCAATTAGGCAAAGTTTTTCATTTTGATTTATTCGGCAAACGTGAATTAAAATATGACTTTCTAAGCACAAAATCACTATCAACTGTTGGATATATTGAATTGCCGAATGTTGCCCCAAATTATTACTTCGTCAATAAAGACTTTGATGAACAAAAGATATATGACAAAGGATTTTCAATTACTAAGCTTTTTAAGATAAACGGAACTGGTATTGTTAGCAAACGGGACAGCCTTGCATTTCAAAATTCGAAAACAGAAATAATTGAAAAAGTTCAAGACATATATAATTTAACTTGTGAAGAAATTAAAATTAAATACAATAAGATTAGTTGGGAAAGCCGTGACGGTAAAGTTGAGTTTTGCAAGAATAATGTTATGAAATTTGGCATTTCAGATAATCTATTTGTGAAATATAATTACAGACCATTTGATACAAAATGGACGTACTATACAGGTGAATCAAAAGGTTTCATAGGTTGGCCAGTTAAACAAGTAATGCAACATTTTTTAATTGGTGAAAATATTGGACTAGTGACTGCCCGACAAAGTATTGGTGAATGGCAATATATTTTCGTTAGTAAATTAATTGGTGATTTTAATTTAACTGGAACTGCTGGCAGATATGGTTCAGGTAATTATTTTCCACTCTACTTATATCCAGAAACCAAAGGACAACAAACCATCGGAAAAACCGAAGAGAGAACACCAAACTTAAACGCAGAAATTGTAAAGCAAATAGCTGATAAGTTAGGATTGAATTTTACCAATGAGAAAGAAACAACCAAAGACACGTTTGCACCCATTGACATTTTAGACTACATCTATGCAGTTTTACACTCACCAACTTACCGAGAGAAATATAAAGAGTTTTTGAAAATTGATTTTCCGAGAGTGCCATATCCAAAAGACAAAGAAACATTTTGGCAATTGGTAAATCTTGGCTCACAAATCAGACAAATTCATTTATTGGAAAGCCAAACAGTTGAGCAATACATCACGCAATATCCAATAGACGGGGACAACATTGTAACTAAATCAAAATATCAAGACGGTAAAGTTTACATCAACGACACGCAGTATTTCAACAACGTTCCGCAGACAGCTTGGGAGTTTTATATCGGTGGTTATCAACCAGCCCAAAAATGGCTCAAAGACCGCAAAGACCGTAAATTGGAGTTTAACGACATTTTACATTATCAAAAAATCATTGTAGCCTTGACAGAAACGGACAGACTAATGAAAGAAATAAACAAAATAGACATCGAATGACAGAAGCACTGGGCATAACAGCGGTTTGGCATAATGGCGGGTTCAGTGCTTCGTTTGACAGTTTAGTTGTAGGTTCAAGTGCAGTTCTCCGATTGAACTTTTGTGCTAAAAATCCGCCACTACGCCAAGCCGCAAAACGTTAGTGGCAAGCAAAGAACGACACACAACAACGACAACGTGGACAGAAAAATTGAAACATATTCGACACTTTTGAATTTGGTTGACCTTGACCAAACAGACAATAAATTAAAAGACATTGCGACTTTGTTTTTGGACGCAATGAATGATTGGACGACACTAAATCAAACTTTAATTTCAGATTTTGTTAAGGAACTAAAAGACTTTTTCGGTTTACCACTGACAATTGAAAAAATCAACAACAAGAAACTTGACTTGACAAACGAACTTAACGCTTGGCGACACGAAGCGGGAAGTTCAATAGCTGAGATGATTTCAATTTCCACGCAGTTTTGCAACGAAAGCGACTTGGACAAAATTCTGCAAAACATTCTGACTTATTACGAAGAAGAATTTAGCAAAGCAGACTTCATTGCACAGCTAAAATATAAAACAAAAGAAAGTGGCGGACGACAAACACCTGCAAGTTCGGGTTACAGACCACAGGTAAAGTTTGACTTTGAAGAAATGCAGACATCGGGACAACAAACTTTCATTGACAAAGAAATCGTTTTTCCGGGCGACACAGTTAATGCAAAAATCAAAATATTATCACCCGACTATTTTGCAGGACGTTTAACAGAAGGAATGAATTTTGAATTTAGAGAAGGTGACCGAATAATCGGAACGGGAGAAATTAAATGTATAATAAATGAAAAACTTGAAATTGCCAGCCACTAACATGGGCTTTGCAAAAGTTGGGCTGAGGAATATGTTTTGGGCTTTGGGTAATTCTATTGGACTTTAGTACATTGGCCGTATTAAATAAAAAGGTACGGCCAAGGCCAGGCAGAGGTAATTCTATTGCCCAACCTTCGCAAAGCCCTGAACGTTGTGTGCAAGCAGAACTGACAGCGTATTCATGACAAAAACAGCTGGACACATTTTAATAGACAAAACTTACGGACAAAGAAAAATGGAAAACCCTGCAAGAAAAGAAATGGTCAAAAATCTTTCTGATATTGTTATTCCTGTACTTCGACAAAAAGGTTTTAAAGGTTCATTCCCACATTTTAGACGACTTACAACAGACAGAATAAATTTGTTGACTTTTCAGTTTGACAGAAGTGGCGGAGGATTTGTTATTGAAATTACAAATTGCCAACCCAGTGGTTATACAACTTCGTGGGGGACAAAAATCGAACCTAACAAATTGACTGCACACGACCTTTTTAATCGAAAAAGAATTCAATCAAATATGGACACGACAAGCAGCTTGACAGAAGATTGGTTTCGTTACGATAAAAAACACTTGTTTGGTTTTGGCGACATTTATAAAAAGGTTTGCAAAGACGTTTTATCAAAACTTGACATTGCAGAGGACTACTGGAAAAATGGAGAACTAAGTGGCTGACAG
>JAFDZJ010000212.1 GCA_018266965.1 Bacteroidota bacterium | reverse complement strand
TAAATTTAGAACTTCAAAAAATATAAAGAGCTTATTACCGATTTTTAAGTCGTGTAATAAGCTCTTAATTCTTGCCTGAAATTAAATCTCATTCAAAATGAAGATGCTTTTTCAGTGGTCTCATTGTAAAGTGGGATTAATAATTTGTTTGGAAAACTAAAAACTAACTTCGTTTATTTCTCTTCCTCTTTGGAAGGTCATTGTCTTTTGGTTGCCTTTGTATGCGATATTAACAATGTTTACTTGTTTCGGGAATGAATTGAGTAAGATGGAGTTTTTAATTTTCAGGGTGGAAATATCACTAACATCATTCGCTTCAAAATACACCCAAACAGACTCTCCGTTTACTTGGCTTCCGGTAAAGGTCAGATTTTTATTGCTACCATTGACAAAAACATCAAAATTGGCATTTACATATTTTTTTACTTCAGCGTCAAATCCTGCGGTATTTGGATTTATTTTTATAGCTTCAGAAATATGATTGGTATTCATTTTGGTAGTAAATTTCAAAGTTTTACTTCCATCAAGATAATCCACTTTGGTCATAGACGAAAAGAAATCCAATGCAGTAAAACTAAAGAGGGTTAATAACCCAACTAATAATCCTAATATGGTATAATTTTTCATTTCTAGAGATTGTTAAAATTTGTTAAACTACCTATCCAAATTATATGCCAATCTTAAAAATTAACATTGATAGCGTATTTGTCATAGAAAGCTTTTATATGGGCAACAGCTTCATCTGCGGTATCTACAATTCGGAAAAGATTGAGGTCTTCTTCACTTATCATTTTGGCTTCCAACAAAGAATTTCGGAACCAGTCTATTAATCCGGTCCAATAATCTGTACCCACCAAAACAATTGGAAATCTTCCGATTTTTTTTGTTTGGATTAGGGTGAGAGCTTCTGAAAGTTCGTCCAAAGTCCCAAATCCTCCCGGCATTACTATAAATCCTTGCGAATATTTTACAAACATTACTTTTCGGACAAAGAAATAATCGAAATCCATGGAGTAAGATTTGTCGATATATGGATTGAAATGTTGTTCGAAGGGCAACTCAATATTCAGTCCGATAGATTTTCCACCGCCTAATTTTGCACCTTTGTTTCCGGCTTCCATTATTCCTGGTCCTCCTCCGGTAATTACTCCAAATCCAATTTTTGTAATTTTTTGAGCAATTTCAACTGCCATTTCATAATGTTGGTCTCCTTCCTTCAATCTTGCTGAACCAAAAATAGAAACACAAGGACCGATTTTGGCGAGTTTTTCATAGGCATCTACAAATTCCGCCATTACCTTGAAAATCATCCAAGAGTCTTTCGTGATGGTTTCGTCCCATGATTTTTGTCTAAAACTTTCTTGTAATTTTTGGTCTATTTCTATCAGATGAGAGGATTTTTTTTTGGAGTTATTTATTTTTGACATATCTTATTTATTTAAAAATTAATGCTGCTTGTTCTATAGATTCTGGTTTTCCAACATCTATCAAGTTGGCTTGGTGCAGGAAACCGTGTATTCTTTCCGAAAGCATCATGTCCAGATATTCTTCCATGATGGAAAACTTACCAGTTCTTCGGATTTTGTCAAATATTTTCGGATTTACACAATGTACACCACTGAAAGCTAACGCTCGGAATCCTTTGTTGTGTTCGGCAAGTCTTTGTTCTCCAGTTGCAACATTTAGCCAACCCCTTAGGATCATTTCATCATTGAACAATAATTTTCTTGAACTCAGTCTTTCAGAAACCGCCAATGTTACAAAATCATTATTTTGAGTGTGATAATTTACCAATTCGGCAATGTTGAGGTCGGTAAGTATGTCGGCGTTTTGGATTATGAAATCCTCTCCATCTTGCAAAAGTGATTTGGCAAATACCAATCCTCCACCAGTTTCCAACAATTCTTTTTCTACCGAAATTTCTATTTTGCAATTGAAGTTGTTATTTTTTTTTAGGAAATCAACAATCTGTTCTCCAAAATGATGAACATTGATAACAAAATCTTGTATCCCATAAGATTGTAAATACCGGATATTTCTTTCCAATAAAGAAACGCCATTAACAAGTGCCAAAGCTTTTGGATGATTGTTGGTAAAAGGTTGAAGTCTTGTGCCTTTTCCGGCAGCAAATATCATTGCTTTCATTGTTTAACTAAAAGTTTAGTTGAGGTTGTTCGTCGTGGGTAACACTTACCGTTGTGGAAGGATATTTTTCTTTCACAAAACTGAAAATTTTTTCTGCTGCATATACCGAGCGATGTTGTCCTCCGGTACAACCAAAATTGATTTGCAATTGGCTGAATCCTCTGGACAAATAATTGTCTATACTTATAGAAACAAGATTTTCTACCAACGAAATGAATTTTGGCATTTCGGTTTGTGTTTCCAGATAGTTTTGTACACCTATATCTTTCCCTGTTTGTATTTTGTATTCTTCAATTCTGCCCGGATTGAGGATTCCTCGACAATCAAAACAAAAACCTCCACCATTGTCGCTGTTGTCTTTGGGATAACCTTTCTTTTTGTATGAGAAACTGTGAATGTCGATATGCAATTTTGTATTCATTATTTTAAATTTTAGTTATGCTGTTTTTCTTTATTTCTAATTGTTTGATAATTTTTTCTAATTCCGGGAAATTTACTATTTCATTCCAAGAATTGATGAAAGAAGTAAGGTTGGTAATTCCTTGAGGAATGCTTTCCAAGAAATGAGCTTTTTTCTGTACCAATCCACGAAATCCGTAAGCTCCTAAAACTTGTAAAAAACGGATTAATTGTAAATAGGGAGTAGATTCTTTTAGTTGAATTTGTTCCTCATCGGGAAATTTCTGCCAATAATATTGTAGTGATTCTTGTTGAAATGTTGAAGTGAAATTGGCTTTAGCCTGAAAAAGAAAAGATATTACATCATACATCAACGGACCTTGCATAGCACTTTGGTAGTCTATAAAATATACCTTGTCATCATTTACCAAAATATTTCGAGATTGAAAATCCCTAATCATAATGCCTTTGGGTTGCAAGGCTTCTATTTTCTCTGTTAAATTTTGAAACTCGATCAACAAAGATTCTTTATGATATACTAATCCCAAAACATCTACGAACATGAATTTAAAATAATACAAATCATGCAAAATGGGATAATGATTGTACGCTTGATATTCAAAAGATTGAGAATAATCAATTTGGTTAATTGTCCTTTGCTGAACAACAAATAGACAGTCCAAAGATTGCTGAACTAAGTTTTCAACCCTTTTGGAAAGTCCTTCATTTGCGATAATTTCGGATAAGGTTTCTTGCCCTAAAAAGCTTTGTATATAAATTGTTTTGTCTTCGGAAATATCGAAAATATGAGGTGTATTCAGATGTTGTTTTTCAAATATTTCTGTTAAGTAAAAAAAGGATTCGTTTTCCCGGATATTATCATTGTAAGTAACTATATAGTTGTTGTCTTTTGTTTCTATCACAAAATTTTTTCTTGCCGAACCGCTTGCGGGTAATTCCCGACAAACAATAGGTTCAATTTGCATTTTATTTTCAAAGTACAACAAAATTTGTTCTTTATTCATAATGGATATAACGAGTTTTTATAAACTAATCGGAGTCTGATAATATTATTTTGAATGTAATAAATTTCCTTTTAATTTGCTAAAATACTAAAATATTATGGGTTTGTATTATTTTGAAGTGATGGTTTATGGCGTTAGCATAGAAAAAACTTTATAAGTTAATGATTTTAAAAACGCTGTACTTTTGTTTTGAAATTGAATATACGGTTGTAACCAAAAAAACCGAAAACCACCTCTCTGTT
>JAFDZJ010000211.1 GCA_018266965.1 Bacteroidota bacterium | reverse complement strand
GTTTTTTCAAGGTAGCTTTTGTTTTGATGTAATAAAGATTATTTTTTCAACGCATCTCTTATCTCCATCAGTAATTGGTCTGTTGAAGATGGTGCTGCTGGTGTTTCTTCCACTGGTTTTTCATTCTTCATTTTGTTGATACCTTTTACCAACATGAATACTACCAATGCTAATAAAAAGAAATTGATGGCAACAGTAATGAAATTACCATAAGCAAAAATTGCTGCATTTGGAGCTAATTCTTTAGCTTTTGCTAAAGTAGTTCCTGCAGGAATTAAATTTGAACCTTCTCCCATAG
Source organism: Bacteroidota bacterium (assembly GCA_018266965.1). Taxonomy (GTDB): domain Bacteria; phylum Bacteroidota; class Bacteroidia; order Flavobacteriales; family Weeksellaceae; genus Amniculibacterium. The sequence goes on along the minus strand of JAFDZJ010000211.1, from coordinate 3,718 downwards.
CAAAATAAATACTGCTGAAATCAGGTTTTCCAACTATTGCTGCAACTACTGGCATGATCAAATCATCTATCATACTGGTAACAATTTTTCCAAAAGCACCACCGATAATAACACCAACCGCCAAATCCATTGCATTTCCTTTAACTGCAAATTCTTTAAATTCTTGTAACATTCCCATAATTTGTAATTTTTTTAGTTTGTAATAACAAATATAATATTTTTTTTTAATTAGGTTTTTCGTTTTCTTCTTCCGTTATTTTTCTGTTTTTAGCAGTTATTAAAATTACAAAACCTGCTATCATAAACGGAATGGAAAGTATTTGTCCTGTATTGAGACCAGCAAATGAGATGAATTCATCGCCTTGTGGTTCTTTCAAAAATTCAACAAAAAATCGGATTGCCCATAATACGATAAAAAATAATCCAAAAAGCCAACCTTGTTCGTATTTTTTATTGGTTTTTCTATACAAATACCAAAGAATTAAAAATAGAGTAAAATAGCCGAATGCTTCAAATAATTGGGTAGGATACCTGGGTACAATAGCTCCATATTCTGTACTTTGTTGTGGAAACAAAATAGCAAAAGGAGAGCCTTGTGGAGTAGGTTTGCCTATGATTTCTGAATTGAAAAAGTTACCAAACCTTACGAATGTACCTCCCAATGCTACCACTATTCCTAATCTGTCATAGACCCAAAATGGACTTTTTTTGATGATTTTGTAGGCATAATACAATGTTGTAAATATAAGTGCAATGGTTGCACCATGACTTGCTAAACCAGAAAATCCTGTAAATTTGAATTCGGGTTTTGTTTGGATTGGTAAAAATACAGACCAAAAATCTTGTCGGAAAAGTTCGGGTTGATAGAAAATTACATGACCCAATCTTGCTCCCAATATTGTCCCAATGAGAGTCCAAGTGAATAAAGGCTCCAAATATTTTTGGTTGATGTTATCTATCTTGAAAATTTTTGTCATTACAACATAACCGAGTCCAAATGCAAGAATGAACATCAAACTATAAAAATGTAAAGTGAACGGACCAATTTCTATTCCTTTGGAAGGATCCCAAGTAATGTACAATAAAGTGTTTAGCATAAAATATTTTTGTTGATATTAATTATTATTATTTTTTGGTGGGACGGGATCATAACCCTCTCCTCCAAAAGGATGACATCTCGAAATCCTTTTAATTCCCAAATACAAACCACGGAAAATTCCATGAACTTGCAAAGCTTCTACCATGTAGTGAGAACATGTTGGTTGATACCTGCAATTTTTCGGGAGTAGAGGTGATATGAACCATTGGTAAAATCTGATGAGGACTACCAAAGGAAAGGAAACTATTTTGTTGATTGTTGTTTTCAAATATTTGCAAATGTAAAATATTATCTTAACATTTGAAATTAAACTATTCATAAATATTTAGTGGTTTACAAAATAGACTTCAGAATTCAAATTTATTTGGGTTTTACTATCTTTTGTATTTATATAAACAATGTTTACCAATATTTTTATTTAAAACTATTTAACAAAAAAAACATCGTGATTACGATGTTTTTTTTATGTAGATAAGTTTTGGTATTAACTTTTCAGTGCTTCGGCTCCAGAAACAATTTCCAATATTTCATTGGTAATTGCTGCTTGTCTTGCTTTGTTATAGAAAATTACCAAATCATTTTTCAAAGCTTGTGCGTTGTCTGTTGCTTTGTGCATAGCAGTCATCCTAGCTCCATGTTCTGATGCTACAGAGTCTAAAATTGCTTTATATACCTGGGTTTTTATAGACTTTGGTATCAGTACATTTAGGATTTCTTCGGCATTGGGTTCAAAAACATATTCGGTAACAATGTTATTGTTAGTTTGTTGTTCTGGCATTGCAATTGGTAATAACTGTTCTGTTTGTACCTCTTGTGTTGCAGCATTGATAAATTTATTATAGACCAAATATACTTTATCAAAGTTTTCGTCTTTGAAATTTCTCATCACATTAGAAACAAATTTAGAAACCGCTTCAAAATTTAAGAAATCATATACAGCACTTTGGTTATCAAAAACTGTTCTGTTTTTTCTTACCGCATCAAAGGCTTTTTTACCAACAGTCAATATTTGTATATCAGCATTTGGATTTTCAGCAATTCTATGATTTAGTTCTTTTACTACAGAAGAGTTGAAAGCACCAGCCAAACCTCTATTAGAAGAAATAGTAATATAAAGAATTTTTTTGGTTTCTCTACTAACCATATAAGGTGAAGAAATGTCTTGTTCGGGAGTTACATTAAGATTTTGGATAATCTCTTGTAATTTTTCAGAATAAGGACGAAGCATAACAATAGCATCTTGTGCTTTCTTCAATTTTGCAGCAGAAACCATCTTCATAGCACTGGTAATCTGCATGGTAGAAGATATAGATGATATCCTGCCTCTTATTTCTTTTAAATTTGCCATATATTTTAGTTGTCGGTTGTCGGTTGTCGGTTTTTGGATACTATTTTAAGATATAGGGTAAGACTTAATCTTTTTTCTATTATAAAATGGTATCCAATTACCACAACTAATTTTTTAGTTAAACTTACTTGCGATGACTGTTGCAGCAGCTTTTAGTACATCGGTAATATCATTGTCTATTTTTCCAGCTTTCAAAGCAGACATAGTATCAGGATGTTTAGTTTTCAAAAACTCTACATAGTCCACCATAAATTCTTTTACTTTTGCAACTGGTACATTTCTCAATAGATTTTCTGTTCCTGCATATACCATTGCTACTTGATTTTCTACTGGAAGTGGAGAATTAACAGGTTGTTTTAAGATTTCCACATTTTTCTCACCTTTTGAAATTACAGACAATGTAGCTGCATCTAGGTCGGAACCAAATTTAGCAAAAGCCTCTAATTCTTTATATTGTGCTTGGTCTAATTTCAATGTACCAGACACTTTTTTCATTGATTTTATCTGTGCATTTCCACCAACTCTGGATACAGAAATACCAACATTAATAGCAGGTCTAACTCCGGAGTTGAACAAATCGGACTCCAAGAAAATCTGTCCATCGGTAATAGAAATTACATTGGTTGGGATATATGCAGAAACATCTCCCGCTTGAGTTTCTATAATTGGTAAAGCTGTTAGGGAACCTCCACCTTTTACAATTGGTCTCAAAGACTCTGGAAGGTCATTCATTTGTTTAGCAATATCATCATCTGCAATTACTTTTGCAGATCTTTCCAACAATCTGGAGTGTAGGTAGAAAACATCTCCAGGATAAGCCTCTCTACCCGGTGGTCTTCTTAACAACAAAGAAAGCTCACGATAGGCAACAGCTTGTTTGGATAAATCATCATAAACAATAAGTGCAGGTCTTCCAGTATCACGGAAAAATTCGCCAATTGCTGCACCTGCCATTGCAGAATATACCTGCATAGGAACTGGGTCGGAAGCATTAGCAGCTACAACTACCGTGTAAGACAAAGCACCTTTGTCGGACAATGTTTTTACGATTTGTGCAACAGTAGAAGCTTTCTGACCGATTGCTACATATATACAATATACAGGTTGTCCTGCATCAAAAAATTCTTTTTGGTTAAGGATAGTATCGATAGCAACTGTTGTTTTACCAGTTTGTCTATCTCCAATGATAAGCTCTCTTTGTCCTCTTCCTACAGGTATCATATAGTCGATAGCAACGATACCAGTTTGCAATGGTTCGTTTACCTGTTGTC
>JAFDZJ010000210.1 GCA_018266965.1 Bacteroidota bacterium | reverse complement strand
TGAAAGCATTAAATCACAAGACCAACAACGTATAAAAGATGAGCTAAATAGAGCACAAGATGTTATTTTCAATGCGATTTCAAAATATTTCCATTTTGAAAACAATACCACCTTATCCGCAAAAGAACAAGTTTTAAATTTGTTTAAAACAAAACAGGAAGAAATTGAGGGTTTGATTGCAGAACTTCAATTAAACCAAATTACTAAGGATGAGTTTGTAAATAGTATAAAGAATACGTTGCAGCTTGACAACACACAAATGCAAACTCTTGCAGAATCAGCTGGAAGCAATCCAGATTCTCAATTGTTTGGTGGTTGTGTGGCTTTTCTATCTTTTGTTGGATGCAATGTTGCAGTTGCGATAAACATTGCCGGTTATGTGAATGTAGCTCTGGCAGCCGCTGTTGCCGTTGCGGCGGCAGCTTGGGTTTTTACTTATAAGTGGACTTGGAATGGCAATCAATCTCGTAACTATAATCAATTAGATTACGATAAATATATTAATACAATCGCTATAACATTTTGACAATAGATGATAAGATTTATTTTTTTTACGACAGTTTTATTCATTAGTGGTCTCATCGGGTACGTTATGGTAGGCTCCTTACCGGGAGCTACCATAAGTATCTCCAAAAAACACAAAATACAAACAGTTAGCATAGTGCCAGAAGGCTGGGCTTTTTTTACTAAAGACCCACAAGATGAAGACTATATACTATTCTCTAAAACCAATGATAAACCGCCTACTTATAAGAACGAAATTTTACCAACCTCATCCCCAAAAAACATATTTGGATTTAACAGAGTAAGCAGGTTGAAATCACAAGAGCTTGGCTCTGCTGTACACCTTATTAGAGATAGCCTATGGGTAGAAATAAAAGGAAGTTTACAAGCCAATGATAGTCTTATACAAAAACTTAAGCCTAAGTTATTACCGATTAATTCAAAACATCCATATTTAAACGGTATTTATATAATTCAAAAAATTTCTCCTATCCCTTGGGCTTGGGCAAAACATTTCAAAGAGGGATTTAGAAAGTCTAAAATTTGTAAAATTGTATTTCAAAAACCAATTGCGCCAGTTAGATAATTTTATTGAACGCTACGCAAAACTTTCTGTTTATAATTCTGCATTAGGGTTAAGCAGAACATTTTTAGCGGCAGGAACTTTCTTAACATTAATTTTTAACGATGAAAATGTTCTTTTTAAAAGTGGCTTGCATCCAGCTTGGGATAGTCAAATCGTTCCCATAAATGCAATTAACATTTTTAATCTAATTCCTGATAACTATATTTCCCTAGTTAAATGGGTTGTTTGCCTTTTGCTCATTATCATCGGTTCTGGCTGGCGTCCAAGACTAATGTGTATTCCTCACTGGTATATTTCAACTTGCTTTCTTAATTCAGCATTAGATATTGAAGGGGGCGACCAAATAACATCTAACATCACGATGCTTTTGATTCCAATCTTATTGATGGATAATAGAAAATGGCATTGGACAAATCATTTTACTGACAATGATTCACTATTAAAAAAATCAAAAAGCATCATCTCAAATTCCTTTTTTTACGTGATAAAACTACAAGTTTGTATAATTTATTTTCATTCGGCAGTTGGAAAACTTTCTGTAATTCAATGGTTAGATGGTACTGCGCCATATTACTGGTTTAATCATCCTGTGTTTGGGATGAGTGAGTGGCTAAAGCCAATAATAAATCCCCTATTGCTAAACGCTTTCCTTGCATTTATTATTTCTTGGTCAGTAATTATTTTAGAACTAATTCTTGCTGCTGCAATTTTTATTGAGCAAAAGCACTATAAAATATTATTTAAAATAGCAATAGCTTTTCACTTTCTTATTATTCTTATTCACGGTTTATTTAGCTTCTTCTTTGCAATGGCAGGAGCTCTAAGCCTCTATTTTTTAGTTCAATACAAAAACAAGTTTTATGAAAAATAAATTTTTGCAACTTACATCTATTACAACATTTTTGTTGATTCTTTCAATGTTTACCTATGCTTTTTTCAAAATAAAAAAGAATGGATTTTTTGTTAATATAGAACTATTGATTGTGCCTATTGTATCTATTGCCCTTTATTTGCTTCTAACTTTTTTCATTAAAAATCCCAAACTCTTAGTTAAGAAATCTCTTGCACAAATTGAAAATCCCAATCTTGAAAATACCGATACAATTGAAAAATGGAAAACAATATTTTATTACTTGCGATTTTTTCTAATACTGTTTATTTCATTTTTATTTTTTTTCGGTAACAATTAATTGGACGGAGCAACAATTAGCGATAGAAGATGGGCTACTTACAACATGGGGTTTGGCGTTATTGGGGCAGGACGTTGTAACTTTATCTTCAGCAATATGGCATCTGTAGTTCCGGCTTGACGATTTTCAATTTGGCTTTTAGTTGTTATCTTCAACTTCAGTTTTTCAATTGGGCTTCAGTTCCGGGCGGACGATTTTCAAATCCCCCAACAACGCCAAGCCCTGTTCGTTATATGCAACCCTACATTATAAACGGCAGGTACATTATGCAAATCAAAGCTTTAAATTTTAGAGGCAAAGTACCTAATAGCCAACGCCGCATTGCAGCACATTTGCAAGGCGCACAAAACCCTGCACACAAAGCAAACCTTGCAAAAGAGCTGCAATCGCCAACACACAGCAATCAACTTTTAATTCAAACGATAACAAATAATTTCTACTGCAAGCGCAAACACATTACTGGTTTAACAGATGATAAAACAAAACGGAAAAACC
>JAFDZJ010000020.1 GCA_018266965.1 Bacteroidota bacterium | reverse complement strand
TTCTTGAACATTTCCCATGTCAGCGAACAAAAAACGCCTCAACATATTTTAATTTTTCTTTTGTTCTTTCAACATACACAACTAACTAGAACAGAGGATTTTTTGAGCCATTGCCTATAACGTTTTGCCGCTTTGCGAAGGCGGGGATTTTCAGCACTAAACTTCATTAGATGCACAAATCTTGAATTTAGCACTTCACTGTCATAGAAGCACGAAACCCCCGCTTTTGCAAAACGGCTGTTATAGGGCGTTTTTCTTTCGTTATTCATTGTCTTCTGTCGTATCTTTTTTTCTTTGAATTGATTTTATTCGTCCGTTCTTGAATTCAACTCTTATGTCAATATTTCTTGTTAGAAAAAGGAATTTTTTATAAGTCTTCCCGCAAACCAAAACCAAGTCATATTTAAAATTGTCAAAAGGAATTTCAATAATTTCTAAAGTCAATTTTGATTGTTTAATAGTGTTTTCTAAGCTCACTTCTGAATTTTTCAATGAGCTTAAAATATACTTTTCAATGTCCGGTAGATAACTTTTAAAGTTCTCTTTGAATTCATTGTACTTTTCAACTTGTTCTTGTTTTATTTGTTTGTCCTTTGATTTAAAATACAAGTCACATAAATTTCCATAACCTTGGAAAATCGGTGAGTCGTGATATACTTCTGAATTGCCAGTCCAAGCCTTTATGTATGAAAAATCTCTTTTTACCTTGTCAATAGTCAACATATTTAATTCTTATTTGGGTCAAAACCATACATAAAGTTGTTTAAGTGTCCGCCCGAACTTTCAAGTCCTACAATGTCCATTAGTTCTTCAAAGTAACTATAAACTCTTTCTCTGTCTTCCGTGTCAAGCTGTAAGTATAGGTCGGTAAATCTCTCAAGTCCAATTTTAATTGCGTTTTGATATTCTTTATCTGTTGCATTTCCTTTGTTAGCAAGCTTTTTAAAGTCGTCTGCTGCAAGGTTTATCTTTTCTGTCAAAACTGGTTTTAGATTCGGGTCGCCAATTCCTGGATAAAATAGTTTGTCGTCTTGTAGAAATTTTTCTTTGCTTTTAAACTCGTCAAATTTAGTCATTGTGTTTTCAGGTGTTTTTATTTGTCCTTGTCCACAAGCAGTGAAAAGAAGCAAAGTCAGTCAGAATATTATATTTGTTGTCTCTTTCAAGGTCGTCTTTTAAAATGCCCTATAACGGTTTGGGTATTGCCGAAGGCGGGGATTTTTAGCACTAAAGTTCAATCGAAGAACGAATGTTGAACCTTGCACAAATGTTCAATCGAAGCCGTTCAGCCCCGCTTTTGGCAATACCTTGTTGGGCGTAGTGTTATATATCAAGTAATTCCTTAGTATTAAAATTTTCTTCTTCAATGTTTTTTTCAAGAATGTTGATTTTTTCTTTTAAATTCGAAAAGTAACTTGAAAAACTGCCAACAATATTAGCTTGTAAAGCAAACTCTTGAAAAGTATCATCCCACTCATTAATTCCTATTGGTTTTATTCTCTCAATCTTATCTTTCTCACTAAGAATAGTATTCTTTTGTAGTAATTCACCAATTAAAGGAATATTTATTTCTTGATTAGTACGAAGGTCAGGTAGAAAATGCTGCAATTCAAAAAATGCCAAATAAGAGTCAACCGGCAAAAAATTGTGACTATACCCTATATTTTCATAAGAACCATTTTCTTTTTTTCCAAACATTAGTTTTAAGTCAAACGCTTTAATAAATGACTTAGTTAATTCTATTTCATTTGTTGAGTCAATAGAATTCAAAAAATCATGTGCATTTGGTAATAGAAAGTATTTAGTAAAACTTATTTTGTCAAGTTCGTAGCAGAGTTTATAGAAATTCAAATTACCGCCATTAGTAAATCTCTTTAGGTTATTGAACTTCTCTTGATATATCTTTCTTTTTTGGTCGTCATTTAAATCTTTAATCAAATAAGCTGTGAAATATTCTTGCAAAGATTTATGAGGAAAAGTGTATTCGGTTCCATCTTGTATAAGTATTGAAATCGAAACGCTCAAATCATATATTAAATCTTCTAAACTTGGGTTTATGTGAATTTTGCTTTTGATTTCAGACAAAGTTGATTTTAAATATTCTAAATCAAAGCTGTACTTTCCTTTAAATATTGAAATGTATGAAAACCACTTTAATATTGTTTCAAAATCTTCATTTTGAAGTTTTGATTTCCTTTCATGTAGCCAAAATCCTTTCTTCGTAAATGAATCATGTTTCGTGCAAAGAGTATCAAAGACATTCCAATAGAATTTATTCTTACTTTTAGGAAGTTCTGGATAAGCATTAAATGTGAATATGAACATTGAAAGCAAAAGGGGATTAGAAAGATAATCTTTGTAATCTTTATTTTCGTGCTTTTCAGTTACCGTAATTATTTTTCCAATAAAATCCTTGTTGTCATGGTGTTTAAATTGCAAATGAATAAATTCGTTTATTTGTTTTTTGGTTAAAGGCTGGACATAATAGTTATCAAACCTTTGCATTGATTCAGCATTTGCACCTGGTCTTGAAGTTAAAACGAAAGTATTTTTGTTATAAGTATCTACAAATTCTTCCAAGTCATTTGTAATCTTATCTTTATTTGTTGAATATATTTCATCATAACCGTCAAACAGAAAAATAAAATTTCCTTCATTTAAGATTCTTTCTGTAATTTTCTCATTAGCTGCAAGTTTGTTTTTTGTTATTTGTTTGGTAATGTAGTCTGTAATTGTCCCTTGATAATCATTTAAATTTCTCAATTCTACAACAATCGGAATTGCATAATACTGATGAACTGTTGATAGAAAAATATGTTTGAGCAACATACTTTTTCCACATCCTGCTATTCCAATAATGGTAATATATTTCCGTTCTTGGAATAGTTTATTTAACTCATTTATCTCTGAAATCTTTTCAGAATTGCTTTTTATTGTAACAGGATAGAAAACATCATAAAAATTTACTTTCTCATCTCTGTATATAAAGGTTTTGGTTTTAGAATATTTATCATAGTAATTATCTACATAATCAGTCAATCCGTTATTAAAAATGTCAAAGAATTCTTCTTTTATTTCCTTTCCAATTTTAAGTAACGGCTCTTTAAAAGCGTTTAAAAGTTGTACTCCAATGGTAGCAGTTATCATTGATTGATTTATTGTTTGTTTTGATGATGGTTGACGCAACATTACGCCCAACGCCCGGGGCTTTATGCAGGTGGGGATTAGTATTCCTTCAGCCCAACCGACGGTCAACCCATTTTTTATTTCAATGCTGAAAGTATGAATAATTGTTGATAGTAAAATGTCTGCCTACCAC
>JAFDZJ010000209.1 GCA_018266965.1 Bacteroidota bacterium | reverse complement strand
TTGATGTCAAACTAATGCTGTAAAAAAAATAAATATCAATGCCTTGTCTAGACAAATAATTCAAATAACTGATAAAAAAATGTCAAGCGATTCATGCAAACTCGTAAATATTCTTTCTTTCAAATGCTTGGTCAATGTATTTAAAAAGTCTGTTTAAATATTCATTTCATAATACTGAAAAAAATTTCGAAAGAAAAATATTCCTGTCCCTTTACTGCAATGAAGAAAAAAGAAGCTTAAACGGCTATTGCATACAACGTTTTGCAGCTTGGCGAAGTGGCGGAAATCGAAGCACAAATGTTCAGTTTTGCACAAAAGTTCAATCGAAGAACTGCCGTTGAATTTAGCACTATACCCGCCATTTTGCCAAACTGCCTGTTACCTGCTGTGTTGGTTATTTTCACGGCTGAAACTCACGGTCGCCACACTGCCAAAGTAAAAACGCATATTCCTTTGCCATTTGTACAAAACGTTCGTCCATTGTACTTCCTCCGAAATGTCCTGCACTGTAATCTACATACAAGAAAGTCGGATTTTGTGAGCCGTTTTCATTTTGCATTTTAGCAGCAAATTTTGCAGGAATGAAACTCGCAACACGAGGGTCGTTGAAACCTGTTGTAATGAGTTGTGCTGGATATTTCACACCTTTTTCAATATGCTGAAAAGCGTCCATTTCCAATAATCCTTTAAATTCTTCTTCGATTTCTACTGTTCCAAATTCGGGAACGTTTACAGGACCATTTGGCGAAAATTCTCCTCTCAAAGCATTTAAGCAACCCACTTTGGGAATGGCAACTTTATATAAATCGGGGCGTTCGGTAATGGCTCTTCCGATTAAAATTCCACCTGCACTTGCTCCTGAAATTCCGAATTTGTCAGACGAAGTGTATTTATTTTTGATGAGCCATTCCGCACAGGCGTTAAAATCTTTCCAAGTGTTTGGTTTGGTTGTCTTTTTTCCTGCCAAATACCATTCATTTCCTTTTTCTCCGCCTCCTCGAATGTGTGAATATGCCAATATAACACCACGATTGAGCAAAGGCAACGCATAGTCATCAAAATATGGAGTATAAGCATTCATTCCATAACTTCCATAACCTTGCATAAAAGTGATATTGCTGCCGTCTTTTTTCAGTTTGGATTTGTCGTAAACAATGCTCAAAGGAACAAGGGTTCCGTCCCAAGACGGAATTTCTACTTCCTCATACACAATATTTTCTAAATTGGGATACTTGTATTTTAAATGCAAAATCCCGTCAGAAAACTTCTTGGTAGCGACATTATAACTGTAAAAATTATACGGAATTGTCCAACCTAAATTTACCAAAACTACTTCGTTATCTTCATTTGACCAGCTCATTGTGGAAATATTCCCTTTGAGTGGAACTTTGATTTCGGAAATTTTTCCTGTTTTAAATTCGTATTGGTATGTTTTTGTGATCAATTCGTTTTTACTTTTATTGAAAATCAAATAATCTTTGGTTTCTGTAAAAGCATCGTATGAAAGCTGCCATTCATTGTTACCTTCCACAATAGTTTTAGCATTTTTTAAATCTGGATTGTCAAGAGAAGTTTTGATGAGTTTGAATTTTGGGCTTCCTTTGGTGGTAAGGAAATAAATATCCGTTCCTTTCACAAAAAAATTCCTAACCTCATCTTCTTTGGTTGTCAAAGGTTTCCAATGGATTTTTTCCGATTTTAGTTCAGACCTTTTGGCATAATACAAAGTCTGGTTGTTTTCTACCGTATATAATCCTAAAATCATATAAGGCGAATTTTTAAAATCGGAAATTGAAGGCATCTCTTTCGGAGAAATATTAAGTTCAGGATTATTTTTTGAACTTACAATGACAAGGTCTTTTTCCGCAGGTGTTCCCAAAACGTGCAGTTTGAAAGGTAAATTCAGTTTTTGCTCTTGGTCGTGAACATCATAACCTTTGAATTGCATATAATACAAATCCGTATTGCTTCCTTCTGCAAAATTTCCATCGCAATGCGGAATAACATCAGGTAAAAATTTTCCTGTCGCTACATCTAAAATGCGAACATCTCCGATTTCACTTCCTGCTTCACTTAAATTCATTGCAATTTTACTTCCGTCATCGCTAACACTCGTATAGTAATCATACGTTTTACCTTCCACAAATTTTTGTGGGTCAAAGAGCAAAATTTCTTTTCCGTTTTCGCCTTGTCTGTAATACAGTTTTGCTTTTTGTTCATCAGGAAGTCTTTTTTTGTAAAAATATTTACCACCGGCTTTTGCAACAGGTGTATAGTTTACAGGAATTAACTTGTCCAGTGCTTTTAATTCGCTAATCAGTTTGTCCTGACCGGGAATTTTTGCAAGTTGCGAGTTGGTGTACTCCGCTTGGGTTTTAAACCATTTTTCCACTTCGGGATTTTTCAAATCTTCCAACCAACGATATTGGTCGGTAATGGCTTTTCCGAAATAGGTATCAGATACTTCTACGGTTTTAGTAGTTGGGTAAGCAAATTGAGAAAATGCAGATTGTCCCAATGCAATTGTTGTCAGTAATAAAAATATTTTTTTCATATCGTTCTTTTTTTTGACGGACGGTTGTTTTAACATAGCAGGTAACGGTTCGGGGCTTGGCGACAGTGGCGGAAATAGAAGCACAGACTTTCGATTTTGCACAACAGTAGCATAAGCCATTTTCTATTTGCTAAATTACAAAAAAAGAAAATAAAAATGGCTTATGCGGTGATAGAATTACTGAAGTTGAATTTTGCACTTAACCCGCCATTTCGCCAAACCCATGTTATAGGGCGTTTTTCTTCTTCGCTGTCAGTATTGTGTGAATGTCAAATTCTGTTTCTGATGTTTTATACTTCACTTTAAAAATTTCTATTTCGTCAAATTTTGTCCTAATGAGCTGGGCTTTTAAGTTGTCCAAATTATGAAAGTTAAAGTAAACTCTTCCACCGCTACCAACTTTAAAATCCGATTTGTCTGGGTCGCCCTCTACAAAACTTAAATATATCAAGCCGTTATCGTTTAATAAGTCGTAAGAGTTAGAAATCAGTTCATTGCTTTCGATATGCGACAAATAAGGCAAACAAAAACCACAAATAATTCCGTCATATTTTGTGTCAAGATTGTTGATTTGTCGGCTGTCCATAACCGCAAAGTGTGCTGTCGGATTATTCAATTTTGCAAGTTCAATCATATTTGGTGCAATGTCAATTCCCAAAATATCAAAGTCGGGTCTTTTGGATAAAAGATATTTAGTGATATTTCCGGGTCCGCAACCGATTTCCAATAGTTTTGCTTTTGGTTTGTCAATGGAAGTACAGATATAATCATAAGTGTCGTTATACAAGTCCAAGTCCATAAACTTGTCTTGGTATATAGAAGCAACGTTGTTCCAAGTGTCAAATGTTTCTCTGTATCTGTCCATTGTGTGGTCGTTCTAAAATGCCCTATAACGTTTGGCAAATTGGCGATGGAGCCGACTTTTAGCACAAATGTTGAATAGAATTACTAATCTTCAACATTGCACAAAAGTTCAATAGAAGTACTTCACCGGCTCTATTGCCAATTTGTTTGT
>JAFDZJ010000208.1 GCA_018266965.1 Bacteroidota bacterium | reverse complement strand
AATTTCAATGAACTACAGTTTTTCTGTAGTCCATTGAGTTGACATTTTTGTCGGTCGTCTGCATTATCCCTGACAAGTTGCTCCCCAGCAGAGCCTGTTTCCGTTTATACAGATGTTGCAAAGTTGAAGAATCTTCTCTTATTATCAAAATAATTGCAAAAAATAGAGCCTAAAAAATGTCCATTAGAACACATCGTCTAAAAAATAGCCTAATTTTTGTCTATTATACCTTTTAATTTCACGAAAGGGATAGTAGATACGCCAGTTTATCTCGTTCGAAAAGACGAGACCAGTTTTTTTGTTTTAATCTTATGAACGAAGAGTAGGTATGTCGTCCGAAAAGACGAGACCAGTTTTTATAAATCTCATTCATTTTTTTTGTTATATTTTTGATTTTTTCGAGGTAAAGTATTTTGTTGAGTCTTTTGCATACCACAATTAATGATATGTTTTTTTATCCAAAATAATTCTAAATCCATAGAGTGAAATAAATAAACTGAAAGCTGAATTTTCATAATAATCAAGAAATTATATAAAATCATAAATTCCATTTTTCCAGCCCAATATTTTTGAAGAATCTGCTTGTAGCCAATTTTTGAGTAAGGTAGCATATACTTTGCGAAAATCTTCGGTATAAATCAAATCACCATCATTCAGTTTTTCTAAATTTGGCAATGGATTGAGCAATCCTTTTTTGTGTAAACCACCTGAAACAAAAAACATTTGATTGGCAGTACCATGATCGGTTCCGTTGCTTTGGTTTTCTGCTACTCGCCTTCCAAATTCCGAAAATGTTGCAATCATCACATTGCTAAATAGTCCATTGGATTTCATATCCTGCACAAATGATTTTATAGCTTCATTCATGTCGGAAAATAAATTTTGTTGTCTATCATTCTGATTGACATGGGTGTCGAAACTCCCAATATCCAAATAATAAACCCTGGTATTGATGTCCGATTTTATCAAAGAAGCGATGGTCTTGAAATCCTTTGCAATTTGAGAATTAGGATAGGAAATAGTTGTTTCTTTTGTTTTGCTTTTGTCGAAAATATAGCTAGCATTATTTACCGTTTCACCCAATGTTTGATACAAGTAACTAGTTGTTTTATGTTCGTGTTGGTCTTTGTTGTTGGCTTGTAGTATTTCCTTGAAAAATACTTCTTGGCTGGTTTGGTACAACCTTTTCGGATTTTGGAAAGCAAATGCTTTTTTTTCTTCTCCTTTCATTGCAAGACTTAGCATATCATTTATTTCTAATGCTTGTGTAGGATGGTTGCAGTTGTAACATACCTCGTCCAAATATCTTCCCACCCAGCCGGTAGAAAGATACTCATTGCTTTTACTTGCAGTTTGCCAAATATCCATACTACGGAAGTGGGACTTGTCAGGTTCCGGATATCCTACATTGTTGAGGATTGCTAATTCTCCATTGTCGTATAGTTCTTTGAAAAATTGTAATGCAGGGTGTATTCCTACATCATCGGTAAGGTTGAGTGCATTTTTTATTCCTATTTTCTGCCTGTTTTTGTAGTACAGGTCATTTTTTATTGGGATAATGGTATTCAACCCATCATTTCCACCACTCAATTGTAGAATGATGAGGATATTTTGTTGTGCAACCAATGTATTTTCTGAAAAACTTAAAGCTTTTAAAAAATTGGGTAGTAACAACGAAGCGGAAGCTAATGCACTTGTGGTAAGAAATTCTCTTCTATTAATAATCATTTGGATATGTTTTAAAAATTAGCACAATTGATACTCTGGCAAACTCATGATATTGATGATTTTTGATTTAATGGATTGGTCGGAATATTTTGAAATTTCGGAAATATCCATTGTAGATGGGGTTTGTAACAGATAATTTTCAAGGTTTTTATTTTGAAAAGTAGATTCTATTTCATTCCAATTGATAGTCTTGCTAGATATTTTGAATATTTTCTGAAAATCTATTTTTTGTCGCATTCCCATATCGATGTCATCTAATTCGGGTGATTTTATTTCTATTGGTTGTATGCCTGTCCAAATCTGTGGGAGTTGCATACGAAGTAATAGTGTCGAACTGTCTATCCAACTGTTTCCAGAAGGCCAACCTGCAACATTTGGAGGGTAGAAAAGTAATTGTCCTAATGCTTTTTGAAAGACGAGGTTGGATTGTGGTGAGTCGAACTCTATTGGGATAACACGAAGTATCCCAACCATTAGCTCTATTGGAGATTTTATTTTTACGCCTATATTCTCTGGTCTGTAAAACCAATCCGCCGTAAAAATATCTTGCATCAATGCCAAAATATCGTAATTGGAATTTCTGAATCTATTGGCAAGAAATTCTATTTTATCGTGTTGAATATTTTCATTAACAAAAAATTTGTAAATTTTTGTTACGATGAAAGTTGCTGTTGCTGGTTGATCCAAAATTATTTTTAAAACATCTTCCCCATCAAAATTTCCTGTTTTTCCTAGAAATGTTTTTTCGCCATCGTCATGTTGTTTTTCACGAAATACAAAATTCCCTTGCTTGTCATAAGTCCAACCAGTGTAGGCTCTTGCAGATTCTTTTATATCTTTTTCGGTATAGGAATTTCTACCCATGGTAAAAAGTTCCATTACTTCTCTTGCAAAATTTTCATT
>JAFDZJ010000207.1 GCA_018266965.1 Bacteroidota bacterium | reverse complement strand
TTTTTGTAGACCCACAGGGATTCGAACCCCAACAAACGGTACCAAAAACCGGTGTGCTACCGTTACACCATGGGTCTTCGTTTGTTTTAAGTGGTGCAAATTTACAACTTTTTTTTGTTCTCACAAGCGTTTTCAAGAAAAATATTGTTTATTTTTGAATAAATTTTAATGATTATGTTGCTGTTAGATTTTAATGTATTTAATATTAATGAATTACAAGGAAATTGCGATTTGGAAAAAAATATAATTTCTTTCTATAATGATTGGGCTTCGACCTCCAAAACAATGATTGTAAAAACTTCCGGCTCTACAGGAAATCCAAAATTGATAGAGGTAGAAAAGAAAAGCATGAGAAATTCCGCCAACAAAACGCTAGATTTTTTAGGTATTAAAACTGGTAGCACTGCATTGTTGGCTTTACCATTAGAATACATTTCAGGGAAAATGATGATGGTAAGAGCTATTGAAAGAAATTTGAAATTACAAATCGTTACACCTTCTTTACGCCCTCTAAAAGATTTGAAAAATAAAATAAATTTTTGTGCACTTACACCATTACAAGTAGAAAATTCGCTTGATAAAATTCATTTAATCCAAAATCTAATTATTGGTGGTGCTAAAATTTCCATTAACCTAATTGAAAAAATACATTTACAACTGGGAAAAAAATCCGATTGCAAGATATACGAAACTTTCGGAATGACAGAAACTCTATCACATATTGCTTTGAAACAAATTTATCCTACGGTTCATGATTATTTTGAAATATTAAATGGTGTAGAAATTTCTGTTGATGACAGGAATTGTTTGAATATTTTCGCACCAGAAATCAATAATAATACTATCCAAACCAATGATATTGTGCAATTGATAGACAATAATCGTTTTCAATTTTTGGGCAGAACAGATTTTGTAATAAACACTGGTGGCATCAAGATTTTTCCTGAAAAAATAGAGGACTTCATAAAAAAAACAATCTCCAACGAAGTAGTAGTCATAGGACTCCCCAACGAATTACTCGGTAATAAAGTAGTTGCTGTTATTGAAGCTGAAAGTATTACCATTCAAGAAAAACAACTTATCACCAACTCGATTAATGATATTGAATTTGAACATAAATTCCAAAAGCCAAAAGAAATAATCTTTATTTCCAAAATTCCACGAACTGAAAATGGGAAAATAGATAGAAATTCTTTGATTAAATTATTGCAGGAATAAAACTATACCCTACATCTACCAAAAAAAGACCCTGTGCAGGAGCAGAAGTTCCGGCTACACTTCTATTTTTTTGTTCAATAATTTCTCGAAATTTCATTAATGTTACCTTACCATTCCCTACTTCTACCATAGTCCCAACTATTGATCTCACCATATTCCTAAGGAATCTGTCCGCAGAAATAGTCAGTATCAACATATTATCCCGTATTTCCCAATTGGCTTTGAAAATTTTACAAATATTGGTTTTGTTATCACTACCAATTTTAGCAAAACTACTAAAATCCGAATATTCAAAAAGTATTTTACAGGCTTCATTCATTTTGTCAACATCCAATTTTCTATTGGAAACAATCCATGATTGTTCTGTTGCAAATGGATTTTTCTCCAAAGAAATGTGATATTCATAAGTTCTGAATAAGGCATCGAATCTGGCGTGTGAATTGGCTTCCACTTCAAACACATTTTTCACAGCAATATCTTTTGGTAGAAAGGAATTCAATCGATTAACAAAATTATTCGGAAATACGATTTCGGTATCAAAATGGGCATATATTTTTTTGGCATGCACACCAGTATCGGTTCTACCCGCTCCTGTTGTTTTTATCTTTTCTCGTAAAAGTGTACTAAGTGCATTTTCTAGAACTTCTTGCACACTGATTTCTTTTGGCTGAATTTGATAGCCGAAATAGTGTTTTCCAAAATAAGAAAATTCAATAAAATACCTCATTGTTTTTTTTGCAAAAATAATACTTTAAGACCTAAAAATTATTGCTGAGCAATTAATAATTTACCACCATCAAGACAAACAGTCTTTCACAATAAATGAAAGACTGTTGTTACTAAAATAAAATATTAAATTAAAAAAAATTATTCTCTATTTTTTAGCATAATCCAACCAGTTTTGGAAACAGGTTCTTTACTTGCAGGATCTTCATAGTTTATCTTGTACCAATAGGTAGCTGTAGGCAAAGTTCTGGTTTGGAATTTTCCATCCCAAATTAATCGATTTGGAGCAGTTTTGAAAATTTCCGTACCATATCTATCAAAAATACCAGCAGAAAAATCTTTATAAACAGAAATTCCGGTAAAGTCAATAACATCATTCACACCATCTCCATTTGGAGTAATCACATTGCTCATAAAGAAAGTGAAGTATTCCAAAGTGCTTTCGCAACTTGTATTTTTCAATTTCACTTTGATGATTAACTTGACATTATTTTGGACATTTGTAAATATATTGGAATCTTGCCATGTAAATCCGCCATCGATAGAATATTGCAAAGGCCCGTTGCTAGGGTTGTATGCCCAAAGTGAAAGGGTATTGTTGTTATACTCAATACTTTTAATGGTTGGAGGGACAGCTTGTACCACTTGCGTAGTAAAAGATTTGGAGCAAGTACCGTTTTTAATGGTAACAGTATGTGGACCAACTACACCAGTAGTAATAGTTTGAGTAGTTTCTCCAGAATCCCAAAGATAGGTGTAAGTTTGGTTGGAACCTGCCGGAGGAGCTCCTGCATCTAAAACTATTTGATCTCCTGTACATATCTGACCTGCAATTGCTGGTAGTGTAGATATTGGAGGTTGTACTACTTCAATTTTTATAGTAGCAGGATTGATAGATGGACAACCATTAGCACCAATTGCATATACTGTAAAAGTAGTCGTAACACTCGGAGAAACCGTTTGTACAGCACCTGTACCAGCAATAGTTGTCCAATTGTAAGTAACACCACCAGTTGCGGTTAGTGTAACTGATTCGCCTTTACATATTTTTGTTTTGTTGGTGGTAACTTGTGTAACCGGTTTGGTAAGGTTAGCTGTTACATTTACCGCAGCAGATCCAGAGCAAGTCGTGTCTCCAGGTTGATAATTTCTGGAAATAGTTAAGGTATAAGTACCAGCAGAACTCACAGTTGGCGTAAGCGTGTTTGGATTGGAATAAATAGTTCCTCCAGCACTTGCTACCCAAGAAAACACAGAACCAGCAGGATAGGTAGAAGCAGTAGCATCTAATATCACAGTAGAGTTGGTACAAGAGATTTGAGCCGGTTGAGCTATACTAACAACTATTGGATCTGCAATAACCAAATCTACTTTTGCCACTTTACTACAAAATCCATTTTTCACATTAACATACACAGATTGGTTTCCAGGACTATTAAAAGTCAAAGGAGTAGCAATAAAGTTATTGTTTCCAGCAACAGCATCTGCTTGGGTAAGATAATATTTGAAAGAGGTATTAGGAGTAGAAGTTACACCTGGTTCGGACAATGTAAGGTTAAATACATTATTACCAGAACAATTGGTAAGAGTTGTGTCTTGTACCGTAGGCGATGTTCCTCCAACAACAGTTACAGTTGCAGAACTAGGACATGGATTTCCAGGAATTGTTGCCTCCAATTTGTAAACACCCGGTTGATTAACCGTAATGGTAGGTGAAGTAGCATTAGGAATCAAAACATTATTATAATACCATTGATAAGTAGTACCAGCAGTTTGGATTGAAGCGGTAAGTGTTTGAGGTGTGTTATCACACATATTGATGGAATCTGGAAGAGCCTGTCCACCAGGACCTAAAATTTGTACGCCAATAAAAAAAGAACCCCCTTCTATAAATACAGCAGAGTCATAAGCGGTATCTCCTTTGTCTGCAATTACCATTTTTATATGATAAGTCTGACCAGGTATAACAGTAGCCATTGCAGTAAGTGGTATTGTTCTTCCGTTGAAATTGAGGGCAGTTCTTGGATCATTGTACCCTGCAAAATAGGTTGGATTCATTGGTCCACAACTAAGTGTACCACCTCCGAAGGCAGTACTAGGACGGATATTGGTAACACTTACAGGACCTCCACCAGCAGGTAAAACAGCCAAGTTGGTATAGTTAGCAGCACCTTGTGCTTTTAACAACAATGCGAAACCATCAGCAAATGAACAAGGGAAAGTTCCTGTATATTCTTCAGACGCCATGAAATAATTAAATTTCATTTGGGTTGCAGTTGGTACGAAATCAAACTCGATATAAGTAGCATCATTCAATTGAGAAACAGGAATACCAATTGCTTGAGCCAAATCCGCATCACCACCAGAATTTAAAGTTGTAGAGTTATTACCAAGCAAACTATTTCCTGCATTTTTTGCATAGCCCGTCATCAATACAATACCATCTGCAAAAGGGAAATTGGTAACAGCAGCCTTGTTGAAATACCCCCAAGATCTATTGACATTGGAAGCTGGTAAATTGGGATAGACTACAACATTACTAACAGCAGGAGTACCACAACCAGTTCCAGTTCCGTTAGACATTAACACATCTGTGATTAATTGTGTGGGAGTATAGTTAGAAGCAGGATATGGAGGAACATTCACATCGATAAAGCTCCCTGCTTTTTGATGTGGATACGAAATATTTTTGGGAGGTGTCCTAGGATAGGTAATTTGAGCAAAAATAAAGTTGCCCAAAAACAACAATGCCAAAAAAGGAAAGTAATTTTTCATTCTATATATTAACATTTTATAAGTTTTGAGCAAATATATTAATTTTTATGTTAAATGATTAATGATTAATGTTAAAATTAATAAATTCTGAACGATATTTTCCAATTCAATAGGTAACAACAAAAAATAAACCACCAAAAAATGGTGGTTTATTCTATATTTTTTGTGAAAAATATTTTAGAAAATTTCTCTTCCGGAAAAATGAAACTGAGCTTCAATTAAAGCATTCTCGTCGGAATCCGAACCGTGAACAGCATTTTCTCCGATGCTTCTTGCAAATAATTTACGAATTGTTCCTTCTGCTGCTTCTGCAGGATTGGTAGCACCAATAAGTTTTCTAAATTCATCAACTGCATTTTCTTTTTCTAAAACAGCCGCTACAATAGGTCCACTACTCATAAATTCTACTAACTCCCCATAAAATGGTCTTTCTGCATGAACTTCATAGAATTTTTTTGCATCAGCAACAGTTAGTTGAGTTAATTTCAAAGCTTTAATTCCGAAACCGGCTTCCGAAATCTTTCCTAGTATAGCTCCGATATGTCCATCTGCAACTGCATCTGGTTTTATCATTGTAAAAGTAATATTACTTGTCATATTGTAAATATATTTTTTTAGAAGTGCAAAAATAAGAAAATGTTTTTATATTTGCTTTGAAAATTTAAAACAAAGAAAATCGTTGTATTGTTTTGGCATACAAATTGCTAATTAATTTTCGATTCTCATGTTTAATTTGAGTTTTCATGGTTATTAGTTTTTACCTCCTTCCCTTTGGGTTGGAGGTTTTTTCATAAAAAAAGAACTGATTTCTCAGTTCTACTATTTATTTTATTTTGCAACTTTCTTGGGACTCATCATCATTATCATTCTTTTCCCTTCTAGTTTTGGCAATTGATCAACTTTACCAACATGTTCTAGTTCTTGAGCCAATTTTAATAGCAAAATCTCTCCTTGATCTTTGAAAATAATCGATCTCCCTTTGAAAAAAACATAAGTTTTCAATTTGGATCCCTCTTCCAAAAATTTTTCGGCATGTTTTTTCTTAAATTCATAATCATGCTCATCGGTTTGTGGACCGAAGCGGATTTCTTTTACGACTACCTTTACTTGTTTGGCTTTCAATTCCTTTTGTTTTTTCTTTTGTTCAAAAAGGAATTTTTTGTAGTCCATTATTCTAGCAATATATAAATCTTGCTTGTCGGATATTACTACCAAATCCAGTTCTTGCTGTTCGGCAAGTTCCAATGCTTTTTCTGTAGAATATATTCCTGGTTCTACATTTTCGCCTACTAAACGAAGTTCCTTTGCTCGGATTTTATCGTTTATTTGATGTGCATCTTCCTTCTGAATAGGTCTGCGCATCCCTCCTCTGTTGTTAAATTTCTGTGCTATTGTTGTATATTTTAAATGTTATTGACTATTTTTATTTTCCAAATTCAAAACCTGTATCAGCAGATTTTTTGAAATATTCTATGAATTGATCTATCTGCATTGTTCCAAGATCTCCTTCGCCTCTTCTTCTTACAGAAATTGTATTTTCATTCTCTTCATTTTCTCCAACTACAAGCATGAAAGGTATCTTTTTCAATTCGGCATCTCTAATTTTTTTGCCTGTTTTTTCATTTCTATCATCAACCAAACCGCTAATTTCGTGATTTCCTAGCAAATGAGAAACTTTTTTAGCATAATCTACAAATTTTTCTGAAATTGGTAGTATTATAAATTGTTCCGGACTCAACCATAGTGGGAAATCTCCTGCGGTATTTTCTATTAAAATTGCAATAAATCTTTCCATGGAACCAAAAGGAGCACGGTGGATCATTACAGGTCTATGCTTTTCATTGTCGCTTCCTGTGTACCAAAGATCAAACCTTTCGGGTAGGTTATAATCTACTTGTATAGTACCAAGTTGCCAGCTTCTTCCTAGTGCATCTTTTACCATAAAGTCTAATTTGGGACCATAAAATGCAGCTTCCCCGTATTCTATAACAGTTTTCAACCCTTTGTTGTTGGCGGCTTGTATTATTGCATTTTCTGCTTTTTCCCAATTTTCGTCGGAACCGATGTATTTTTCTCTCTTTTCTTTATCTCTTAAAGATACTTGTGTGGTAAAATCAGAAAATCCTAAAGAATTAAAAACATACATTACCAAATCTATTACCCCTTCAAATTCCTTCAATAATTGATCCGGAGTACAGAATAAATGGGCATCATCTTGAGTAAAACCTCTTACTCTGGTCAATCCATGCAATTCTCCGGATTGTTCATATCTATATACGGTACCAAATTCGGCATATCTTTTTGGCAAATCTCTGTAGCTCCATTGTCCCACTTTATAAATTTCGCAATGGTGTGGACAGTTCATTGGTTTTAGGAAAAACTCTTCTCCTTCATTTGGAGTTTTTATGGATTGAAAACTATCTTCTCCATATTTTTCATAATGACCAGAAGTTTTGTACAGCTCTATATTACCAATATGAGGAGTCATTACAAACTCGTATCCAGCTTTTTTTTGAGCTTCGGATAAAAAGTTTTCTAATTTTTTTCTGAGTGCTGCTCCTTTTGGCAACCAAAGAGGAAGTCCAGCTCCTACTTTTTCTGAAAAAGCAAAAATACCTAATTCTTTCCCAAGTTTTCTATGATCTCTTCTTTTGGCCTCTTCTAATCTTTCCAAATATTCGGTTAGCTCTTTTTGTTTAGGAAAAGAAATTCCATATACCCTTGTAAGTTGTGGATTTTTTTCATCTCCTCTCCAATAAGCTCCAGCGGCATTTAATATTTTTACTGCCTTCACTATCCCTGTATTTGGGATATGACCTCCACGGCACAAATCCGTAAAGTCGTCATGTTTGCAGAAAGTTATTTCGCCATCTTCCAAGTTTTGGATAAGTTCGGTTTTGAAAGGATTGTTTTGATATTCTTTCAAAGCATCTGCTTTGGAAACAGCATACAATTGAAATGTTGAATTTTTTTTAGCATTTTCCAACATTTTTTTCTCTATTTTTTCAAAATCTTTTTCGCTAAGTGTATCATTTCCAAAATCTACATCGTAGTAAAAGCCATTTTCAATTGCTGGTCCAATTGTTAATTTAGCATTTGGAAAATAGAAAAGAATTGCTTGTGCCAATAAGTGTGCAGAAGAATGCCAAAAAGCTTTTTTCCCAAGTACATCATTCCATGTAAGCAATTGTAGTGTAGAGTCAACGGTAATATCCGTTGTTATTTCAACTTGTTTTTCATTGACAATTGCCGAAATAACATTTCTTGCAAGTCCCTCACTAATGGATTGTGCTACCTGAATTGGGGTAACTTTTCCTTCAAATTCTTTGATGCTTCCGTCTGGAAGAGTTATTTTAACCATTTTTTAGCTTAAAAATTTTGTATGCAAAAATAATGTTATTTCTTGAAACAATCCAGTTTTTGAATATTTTTTTACATTGGTAGATTCAACTGTCTATTGTCTATCCAATTTTATGAATTGTTTGTACTATACTTTTATAGAATCAAACCTTTTCATTAACAAAAAAAGTCCTCACAATTTCTTGTAAGGACTTTTTGGGTATAGTAAAATTAGTATTACTCGATTTTAATATTGTCTATTTGTAAGTTGTAAGCACTACCAGAACCAGTTTTAAGAGCAAAGATTGGTTTTGTAGTATCTGTTAGATTTAGGTTTGCAAGTCCGGTAAGCGTAAGTTCTACCATTTTCCAATTTCCTGCGGTATTGATATTACCTGTATATTGGTTGTTATCCGAAGGATCCAAAATAGCACCATTAGCAAATACGCCTAAATTAAATGGATAGAAAGTTCCATCGGTTTTATAGACATTGAAAGACAAAGATTTGCCAGGAGAAGTACCTTTGATGTACATGGTAATTCTTTTTGGATTAGCAGGAAGACCAGGCCCAGCAAAAGAAGTGAATACATAATCATTTGCAGTTGGCGTACCCAATATTTGTAAAGAATTAGTACCGTTGTAACCTAAACCTACCCCTTGTGTAGCATAAGGTTTTAGACCAAAACTATTAACACTACTAAGGAAAGTAGCCCAGTTTTCGAAATCTGCACCATTAAAAAGATTAACAGCAGAAGCCAAAGGAGGTTCCGGAACTCCCGGTGCAAATCTTGGTAGTGTAAAACTAATATCATTCAGACTACTGATATATGCTTGATCGGTGGTTGTATATCTGCTTAAATTAAGAACAATACTTCCACTTCCTGCGAAATTTGGAGAAATTGGAGATTTGGCAAATGAGGCATAATTGCTGATACGAAGATCGAGTCTTGCTCCTTTTTTGTCCACAATATATCTATCGGCAGTATTATCTGCATTACCAAAATTCTTTGTCAATTCCGGGTCTTCAAACTGAACATTATTAATTTTCACTAATTGATTAATGTGAGCTCCGTTTTTCAAAGCTTCATTGATAGAGTTAAATTCCAATGGTTTTACCTCCGCTCTTATTGGATATTGTCCATCGCAAACTCTTTCAATATAAGTAGAAAGTTTGTTAGGATTGATCCTTCCAACAGCATAACTAGGATCATAAGAACCAATTTTGATATTACCATTAGCACCTTGTACAATAAGTCCTTTTAGGTTAATCCTTAACAATGCTCCAACTGGGTAATTGATATATTGGTTTCCTCCGTCTATATCTATTTCTACTCCTTGAGTTGGATTGGTAGGACTATCCTGTACGAAAAGCATTTTATAGATATTTCCTTGTTCGTCGCTAGAAGTAACGAATGCTTCTACAATAAAATCTGTAGTAATGATATCCGCAGGTGTAGGATTAGTTTTTGCAATAGCCACTAAATCTCCCAAAGTGTGATTGGCTGCAGCGAATTTAGTATTACACTGTATAGTTGGCACAGTATAATCACTGTCCTTCACACACGAGTTAAGTGAAAACGCCATAGCAACAGCTATCATGGTCGTTTTGATGAATTTAATATTTTTCATTTTATTTATTTTAAATTATTGATGGATTAAAATCTGAATTGTACATTTACGAAATACGATCTTCCTTGGTTGTACCAATATTTTGGAGCAAACACCATATTTCCACTATCTTTATCGGCGGTATAATCTTGGTAATTTACATTTCTAGTTTGCTCGAAACCTCCTGTAATATAGGATTTGTTATTCAAAACATTATTAACAGTAGCTGAAATTAGCACATAGTATTTGCCTATCAACCAAGATTTTCCTGCATTGACATCGAAGAAAAATGCAGTAGGCAATTTTGTAGGTGCAAGTACTCTGGTAAGTTCATCTTGGTTTACACCATCATAAGGAACACCTGTAATTTGGTTGGTGTAAAACCTGTCTGTTCTTATAACAGCAGATGGATCCAGGTAAGAATGTCCTAGATAAGACCAATTTCCTCCTAACCACCAGAATTTTGGACTACTATATCTCAATCCCAATGAATATGCTTCTTGTGGAGTACCTCCTTGTTTGTAATTTTTAAGATAAGCAGTTCCCATATTGGTATAAGATCTGTCCACCAAGTTTCCGTTGGCATCTTTTTCTCTGAATATACCGATAGCATCTGAAGCGAAATATACGGTAGGATTGTTGGTATAGGTATATTGTCCATAACTTACCAAACCACTAGCAGTAAGACTTGGGGTAAGTTTCACTTGTAATCCTAACTCTGCCCCCATGTTTCTTTTATTAACATCGGAAAGTACTTGGGTTATAAAAGCACCTTCTTGCACGGGAGTTTGATCTCCAGTCTCGCTAAGGGTTGTAAGTTTGATACCATCAGCAAAAAATCTTTGCACATTGGTATCATTCATAGTATTTACCAAATATCCTGTCAATCTCATTTTCACAAAAGGAGTAGCAATTACATAGCTAAGGTCATTGGCATCTATCAATACATTTTTAATTTTCGGTGTGGTTACTCCACTTACCCTAGCATTAAAATAAATATCATTAAGATAAGGCGATTGGCTGAAATACGCTCCGTTGTACACCAAGAAATTTCTACCATTAATTCTATAAGTTATTTGTCCTTTCAGACCAGCATCCCAAAAATTGGTATCGCTTCCTTTGCCCAATGAACTTGGATATAGATAGTGTTTCCACAATCCTTCTCTACTATTGTTGGTATAACCTAACAAGGCAGAAACAAATACATCAAAATTACCGGTAGAGAATTTCAATTCTGGATTTACTTTCACTTCTTGTCTTCGGAAAATATAGTTATAACCTATTCTATCGCCAACTTTTTTGCCTACTTGGCTATCTGGTTCTAGTTCATTGAATTTTCCCCAGAATTTACTCCCCGTTTTATTGGCAGCAAAAGCGTCCATATTTAGGGCAAAATCTGCACCTAGCAAATCATTAACCTCTCTATATTGTTCGGATTTATAATTTTGGTAAGATAAATTTAGGATAAACCTAGTATTGTCGGAGAAATTGTGGGTAAGGTGAGTAGAAACATTCCAGATTTTATCATCTTTCACATCATCAGCTAAAAAGTAGATGGCTCTTTTCCCGCCCAATTCGTTGATGTAAGGAGCGTTGTAATTGGCACTGTACAAGTTACTCCAATTGATTTGGGTATGTGTAGGATCATTGTTTGTCCACCAATCTTGTGTAAGTGCAATATTTGCAAACTGTTCCGGAGAAGGATTCTTGTAGTTGAGCCAATAACTTGGTAAGTTTCTATAATAGGTTGGCGATGGATTGTTGGCTTTGTACCAATCCAGCCTCGAACTTTTTTCTTTCCCAAACTGGTAAGAAACTGTTGTCCAAAGTTGGGTATCCTTGTTTATTTTCCAATAATCTGTAAGTTGCAAAAGCGGTTGGAAACCTTTCTTCACTCTTTCGCTTCTTTTTTCTCCATCTTGCCAACCCCAATAGGAATTGTAATGTACACCACGGAAATCAGTTACTTCCTGAGTGTTTGGGCTAGATGTGCTTCTTTTATAATTAGAACCAATAGCATTGAATGTTATGGTGTGGTTATCATTTACTTTTTTCTCAATTCCCAAATATCCACTAAGTGCATCGTAGAAAGTACCTTCTTGTATTCCTTCTTGTGCCCATCTTCTAGCAATCATTCCGGTAAAAGCCCAACCATTTTTGCTCATTCCGGAAGAATATCTGTAAGACAATCTGTTTCTATAATTTCTGTTGGTAAGCGAGTAAGTAAGTTGGCTACCTTTTCTGTATTCGGAGGCGATAGTATTTTTATAGACTACCGAATTTGCACCACCAAAAGCGTACTCCGAGGGAGAATGATTGGCAGCTGTTTCCGGATAACGGGTAATTTCGTTGAGTCCTCCCCAAGTACCAAAATCCACATTTCCGTCATCACTTCCTGCCATGGAAACTCCATTCATCATGGTTTCTCCTGTTCTACCATCAATACCTCTTGGTCGGAACCAATAAGCACCTAGATCGAAACTTGCAATCCTAGAAAATACATCTTGTGAAGATTGCAAAAGTCCTACCGTTGCAGTTTGGGAAGAGTTATTGTCGTCCTCGCCGGAACTATCCAACAATACCATACCTTGATTGGCTCCCGAAAATTGAGAATAGAGTGTAATCACTCCCAAATCTTTTTTCTTTTCTTCGGCAACATCAAACTCTACCAGTTTGGTATCGAAATTCGGTTTGGAAACTACAATCTGGTAGTGTCCGGGTTTCAAATCGACAAATTGGAAATATCCAATTTTATCGGCTTTTACTTCGTTTCCTTCTCCTTTTAGCTCTACATTGGCTTGTTCTACAACCTTACCATCTGCATCTTTCAGGTACGCATGTACCGTAGTCTGTGCATAGTAATAAGATGCAGGAAGCAATGTAAACAAGGAGATAAGTGATAACCTTTTAAACATACTTATTTTTTTGTATTATTATTCTTTTTTAGTTTAATTCTCAATTCGTTAGAAAAGGGAAGCAAAGTTACTTATTTTTTTTATATCCCAATAATAGTAGTGATATGATTTTTGTTTTAAATTTTGTTCACATTGCTTTTGTGCTGTTTTTGATAGCTTAATAATTAATATGCACAACTTGTTGTGCAATTGTGGAATATTTTATGCAAAATCACAATAAGTTTATTTTAAAGGCTTAATGTTTTTATGACGCAAAGCAATAACGATATTAAAATTAAAAATCTTCGATTTTTTTGCGTCTTATCATTTGATTAGTGCGTTTTATATTTAGAGTTTTAGCGTATGGTGTTTATTTTCAATAATTTATAATTACAAACGCATAACAGGTTATACAGTTTCATAACACTATTTCCTTTAATGTAAATAAATATGAAGGTAAAAAGAATTTTATTTTTTAATTGACTATGAATAGGGTAAAAAAAATGTAATATTTAAAAGAAAAAATCCCAATCATTCGAAAGGGACTTTTCTATTTTTTTTAAATAAATTATTCCAACTCTAGCGGGTTATAGACCTTGGGTGGAAGTGTTGATTTGATTTCTTTACCTGATTCATCAAATGCTTTTCTTGTCGAGAAAAATGTAGGATTTTCAAAATAATTTCTCTGAATTTTTCTAAAATCATCTCTACTAATAGGCATTACGGTTTTTTCGTTTCTCCAATAGATATTCATTTTCTTTTTCTCAATGGCAGTTGCTGTAAAATCAAAAGTTCCTGTTTGATCTGTTATTTGAAGAATCAGACCAGGTAATCCTTGGAAAATATATGGGCCATCATTTTTAGGAACATCCGTAGTGTACCATGCTATATAATTTCTTCCTCTAAAATTTAGTTTTGCAGATTTACAATTATATCCGAGCAACGATTTAGTTTCCTTTGTTAGTATCCAATCCAATTTAGGTAGTGTTTCTTGATATTGATATACATTTTTTGCAATTCTCTCTTGTACAAAAAAAATACGCTGCGAAAAATCCTTTAAAACATTTTTTTTATAGGTAACATTGTACTTTCCCAACTCATTCAATTCCTTCGCACCAACAGATTTCAAATGACTATGTGCTTCAATAA
>JAFDZJ010000206.1 GCA_018266965.1 Bacteroidota bacterium | reverse complement strand
TTATTTCTTATACAGGTGAAGCATTGGACTACAAAACACCTCTACTAAGAGCTTTACACGCAATCGACGAAGCGGCAACCGATGTTTGCAAATCTTATTTTGATAAAAATGTTACCAAAGTTACCGCAACACTAGGCTGGGAACAAGAATATTTCTTGGTGGATACCGCTTTGTACCAATCCAGACCGGATCTTATTATTACAGGACAAACGCTACTAGGACATGCTCCTGCAAAAGGACAGCAATTAGACGACCATTATTTCGGTTCAATTCCTACCAGGGTTATGAATTTCATGAAAGAATTGGAGGTGGAAAGCATAAAACTTGGCATCCCTGTTACTACCCGCCACAACGAGGTTGCTCCCAACCAATTCGAGTTGGCTCCAATGTTCGAGGAAACCAATGTTGCCGTGGATCACAATTCATTATTAATGGATTTGATGGCAAGAATTGCCCACAAACATCATTTCCATATCCTATTTCACGAAAAACCATTCGCTGGTGTTAATGGAAGCGGAAAACACAATAACTGGTCTTTGGCAACAGACACAGGAGAAAACCTATTAAGCCCAGGAAAAAATCCTAAAAAGAATTTACAATTTTTAACATTTTTTGTAAATTCTCTAATGGCAGTTCATGATTATTCGGATTTGTTGAGAGCAAGTATAGCATCTGCCAACAACGATTACAGATTGGGTGCCAACGAAGCTCCACCTGCTATAATTTCCGCATTTATCGGGACACAACTCTACTCTGTCTTGGACGATTTGGAAAAAGTTACCGATGGAAAACTTTCTCCAGAAGAAAAAACAGACCTCAAACTAAATGTAGTAGGAAAAATACCGGAAATACTATTAGACAATACCGACCGAAACAGGACTTCTCCTTTTGCATTTACTGGAAACAAATTCGAGTTCCGTGCCGTGGGTTCTTCTGCCAATTGTGCCGAACCTATGACTGTACTCAACACAATTATGGCGAAACAACTTACTGTTTTCAAAAAAGAAGTGGACACCCTAATCGAGAAGAAAAACTTGAAAAAAGATGAGGCAATTTTCAATGTATTAAGAGAATATGTGAAAAAATGTAAAAAAATAATTTTCGAAGGCGATGGGTATTCCGATGACTGGGCAAAAGAAGCTAAAAAAAGAGGGCTGAACAATCATAAAACTACACCAGAAGCACTTAAACAAATTCTCAACAAAAAATATTTTGATTTGTACGAAGAAATGGGGATTTATTCGCTTAGAGAATTTGAAGCAAGGGTAGAAATAAAACTTGAAAAATACGCTACCGTTGTAGATATAGAAGCAAGAGTGTTGGCAGATATTGCCCGAAACCACATTGTTCCTGCTGCACTAAACTATCAAAACAGACTTATAGACAATGTAAAAGGTCTGAAAGATATATTCGGCGACAAAGAGTTTTTATCATTAGCAAAAGAACAAATGGACTTAATCCGTGGAATTTCGGGATATGTTTCTCAAATTAAGACCGGTGTTGATGATTTACTGGCCGCCAAAGAAAAAGCTAACAAAACCGAAGACGCTGTTAAAAAAGCAGAGTCGTATTGCAACCAAGTAAGACCATTATTTGCAACAATCAGAAAAGCATCGGACTCTTTGGAAATGATGGTGGACGATGAACTTTGGCCAATGACAAAATACAGAGAACTTTTGTTCACAAAGTAATATCCTTATTCTAACATTATTTAGAAAATAACACTAGATAAATATACCGATAGGTAAATAGTTTACACAATATCGTGAATTCTATTTTGCCTATCGGTTTTTTATTTTGAAAATGTCTAATTATATTTAAAAAAAATAGTGCGAAACCTATTCAAGAAATTTGAAATATAAATTGCAAAAATTTCTATCCTATAAAAAAAATCGAAAATTCTCATACAAAAAAAACCGACCTCTGTTAGAAGTCGGTTTTATTTTTAATGAATAATAAGAATTATTATTGTGCAGTTTTGCCCCAAATTTCAATTCTATAATCTTCAATATCTGCGTTGTCTTGTAAGCTTTTCATGAAACCTTGTCCAAAGAATTGCATATTTTGTTGAGATATAGACTGTGTCATTTGTTTTAAATCTCCAGGTTGTTTGTTGACAATTTCAGATTTTTTCAATAATACATATACACCTGTTGTGCCTTCTACAGGAGAAGAAATTTTTCCTTTTGCTACCCCAAATGCTGCACCAGCAACTTTTGGCTCGATACTTCCTGCAACTTGTGGGTTTACAAGATTTACTTGTGCATTTTGTATTGAAGAACCAAATAATTTAGCAGCTTGATCGAGTGAAGAAACTTTGGAAGCGTTTAATTTTTCCGCAATTTTCTTGGCAGCCAATTGATTTTTCACAATAGGTTCCACTTGGTCTCTCACATTTTCCGGATTCACAGCACCTTTGTCTTGGATACCTTTTAGGATAACAACTATTCTGTCGCCAGTTCCATCAACAGTGAAAAATTCTGTATCTCCAATCTTTCTTTTCTTGTCAAAAGCCCAAGCGGCAATTTCCGTGTCTTTGTCTGTTCCTAAACCTTGAATTTGACCATCAAACCTTTTTACATTTTTAGGATTGTTGAAATTGTAATTGCTTTTTTTAGCCAAATTTTCGAAATCGTTGAAAGATTTGCCTTGTACTTGTTGTATAAATCTTCTGGCATTTTTATCAACTTCGTTTTCTGTTTTTTCAGATGGTTTTAGCAATTTAGCAACATTGGCAATTTTATAACCCATGGATCCGGATTTCTTGTCATCAACATGGATGATGTGGTATCCAAAATTAGTTTCAGCTAAACCATAGCTACCTTTTGGATTTTGAGCAAGAAAATGCAAATATCCTGGTGCGAATG
This sequence comes from Bacteroidota bacterium, assembly GCA_018266965.1. Taxonomy (GTDB): domain Bacteria; phylum Bacteroidota; class Bacteroidia; order Flavobacteriales; family Weeksellaceae; genus Amniculibacterium. The sequence goes on along the minus strand of JAFDZJ010000206.1, from coordinate 9,317 downwards.
GAGATTCTGGTGTTGTCCAACCCACACTTCCTTTTCTCTCTGTTGCATTGGGTTCGTCGGACTGTTTCATGTCTTCTTCAAATTTTGCTGGGTTGGCTTTTACTTCTGCAAGGATTTTTTCTGCCAACACTTTTGCCTCTTCTTTGGTACGGGTTGCAGTGGATCTTTCAGCTCCTTTGTAACCGATGAGGATATGGCTAGAAAGCGTAGAGTCCGAAGGTTTTTTTCCTACTAATTTAGACAAAACATAATATCCAGACTCTTTGTATGGTCCAAATATTTGTCCAATACTTGCACTTGCAACTTTATCTTTTATAGCAGCAGGTAGCATACTAGTATTCATATAGCTAGGGTTGAATCTGACATCGGAATTGGATTCCACAAACAATGAGTCATTGGTTGTATTTTGGAAATTTTCTTTTCCACCGCTATTTTCGGTACCACCGGATAATATTTTATTCATATCATTAAGAGCTGCAGCATCATCTTCTGCACTTGCTTGTGCTGGGAACAATACCACTCCTAAGTTTCTGGACGGATCCGCTTTGTACCTCAACGGATGTTGGTTGATGTAAGCTTGCAAATCCTCGGTAGTAACTTTTATAGGATTTTTCTTTAGATATTCGTCGTAGTTTATTTTTACAAAATCTATATCGGCAACATTGTCTTTTTGCTTCATCATTTCTTCTGCTTCTTTTTTACCGGTGGTAATTCCTGCGGAAAGATTATTGAAAACGATATTTGCCATCATCCTAGTTTCCATAGATTTTCTGGATTTCAACCAACCATTATAAGCCTCTGGGTTTGAGGTTTTGGCATCTTCAATTTGTTTTTTTATCTCTTGAAGTTTGAAGTTTCCTTTATCGTCAAAATTGGATTTGTTTTGTGCAAACATTGGATCTGTTGGAAGCATAGACCAGAATATTTCATCGGTCATTTTCAATCCCATTTGGTGAAATTGTTGTTGGATAAGTTTGCTTTGCACCATGTATTGCCAAGCTTGTTCTTCCAAACCTGTTGTTGGTTGTCCTTGTTGTTGTGCTTGTTGTTGTAGTACAAAAAGTTGGTCATTGTACTCTTCTCTTGTGATTTTGTCACCATTTACTTTTCCTAGTACATCTGGATTTTTTCCAAATACCTTATTCAAGCTATCTGGGTTGATTAGGAATGCCAAAAGTGCGATAACAATTGCACCCATCAATAGCCAAGGTCTGTTTCTAATTTCAGTTAAAACTGCCATTTTTATTAATCGTTTTTTTATAGTGTGCGAAAATACACATTTTTAAACAATTATAAAAATTTAATGTGTGTTTTCAAGCTATTGTTTTTGAAATCTACGAGATATTTTTTTATTTTTTAGATTTTTATATTCAAAAAATAAGAGGTTAATTTTTCTCTACGAATTGATGAAAAATCGAAAAATAATCATTGATTGTGGTACAATTAGTCCATTAAAAAGGCTAAACCCATATCGACATTTTCGCACAAATCCTGAATTTTTTTTTCTTTAAAAATTTTTTCTACCAGTTCTCTTGCTACTTTATACTCGTTGTGTATGGGACATGGGTGGGTTTCGGAGCATTTACTAAGTCCCAATCCGCACTCCTTGAAAATACGATTGCCTTCTATGGTCAGCACTATATTGTATATCGGCTGTTGTTGTTGGGTTTCTGAAAGAAAAAACCCGCCACTAGGACCTTTCAGGCTGTTGATAATATTGTGTTTTACAAGTATTTGTAGAGATTTACCAATGGTGTGTTCACTAGCATTAATTTTTTCGGCTATTTCTTTCAAGCTGGTTTTTTCTCCTTTTTTACTTTTACCGGCGAGATATATTACTGCCTTTATTACAGTTTTACAAGTTAAATTCAACATGGTTAGTATCCTAAAAATTCTTGTCCTTCGGGTGATATTTTTGAAGAATCCCAAGCGGGTTCGTAAGTTAAATTGACCTCTACTTTCCAATCTTTAAATGAATTTTGAAGAGATTCGGTTACATTGCTCACAATACTTTCTCCCATTGGACAAAATTGTGAGGTAAGTGTCATTATCAAATTTAATTTTTTTTCTGTTTCCAAAAATTCAATTTGATAGACCAATCCCAAATCAACAATATTAAGTCCAATTTCTGGGTCATCTACAGAATACAGCCCTTGTAAAGCCAATTCACAATATTTTTCGTTATTTGTTTCTACTGTCATTTTGTTAGAGGTTTGTGCAAAAATACAATCATTACATTAATTACATATAGCATTGCAGCAATTATTATTGCCAATGCACCTATTTTCAGGAGAGTTTCATTATTGAAAATTATACCAAAGATAAAAATAAAAAATCCCAGTAAATAAGCCAACATCATACTATAAAAAATTTGATTGCTAAAAAGGTCTTTTGGTGCAGGGGTTTTTCCTAAATGTGCTTTTTTGTGATAAACTTTGTTCCAAACTATAAATGGCAAAGTCTTGAAAGTCATGCCAAATATAATTGCTGTTATCCAACCAAAAAAGATTACAAATCCATAGAGTGTTCCCCAATTTGTTTGTCGTTTAACATTAAAAAAAATAAAAATAAGAAACATAATCACCAACGGAAGTACAAGTTGTCCAACAGACAGCAATGAGGCTTTCATCTGTAAATCTACATTTTTTCTTATCCTTACCTTATAGGCATTTGCACAGAAACGAATGTATAAGATTAGGCTACAACCTATCAACAACAACGGAAGTCCATAAAACCAGTAGGTGAGATTGATGGTTTTTATAATGATGAATAATAACAAACTACAATTTATCAATACAAAAATCAATCTTAATATTTTCAAATTTTGGTATTTGGAAATCAAAAACATTGGTATAAGCCTGGAACCAACCCCAAAAACCATCATCAAAAACCAACCTATTATCCCAAAATGTGCATGAAGTGTAAGATAATGAATCGAGTCCGATGGTAGGAAATTAAAAGAAAAATTATAGACCAACAAGAGTCCAAATCCTGTAGTGATAAGCAGCCAAATAGTTGCAGTTGCCATATACCAACCGTGGATATTGAGTTCTTTTTTTTGCGAAACACTCTTTAAAACATTTATAAAAAATGATAGCACTCCTATATTGATAAGGATTGCTCCTATTTGGGACAAAATACCAAAATCCAATGTATAAAAGCCAACTACCAAAAATGGAATCCCTAATCCTAAAAAAAATAAGGAAATATATCCCAACATTGTACTGTACAATTTACCTCCAATCAACACTGGTAAAAGCTGATGAGAAGCACCCATGATAATCATAGTTCCCCAACCTAATGCCATAATGTGGGTAATAGCCAATGTTCTCGGATTGAAATAATGTTGCTGTCCGATTTCGGAATGACTGAATAACAAAATACTCCCAAACAAAAATGCAATTGCAGCATACAAATAAAATGGTAAAACAACTTTGTAAGAAGTGGTTTGTTGCAATCCATTGGCGACAACTGGAAACATAAATTAAGATTTAAAAATCAATAAATTAACATCGCCTTCCGATACTTCCAAAATCCTATACTCAAAGTTTCTTTCTTGCAATTCGGTAAGTAAAAAAACCGGTATCCTTTTATGATAGACAAATAGAGCTTTATCTGTTGGCAAAGTTTCTAGGTTTTCCAAAATTACCATCATTGGCATTGGCATTTCCAACTCACGAACATCGACAAATATCATATTGTTTTCAAATTTTTGCATCCAATACTCCCAATTGCCATTTTCTTGTTTTTCAATAGTGTTTTCAGAAATAGGCAGCTGTTCTTTTTTATAAAAATAAGTGTCTATTTGGTCTGTGGAAATTTTATCAACATAAGAAAGAAATCCCTGTTTAGACAATAAAACTATCAAAGGAGTTGGCTCGAAAGAATTGATAATTTTCAAAGCATAACCAGTAGGCAATTCATTTATTTTTTGTTGAATTTTTTTTAATGGGTCTATATCTTTGGATAACATTTCTCGAACATCAAAAGATGTTATTTTTTCTTTTTTCAAGTTAGCAATCCATTCTGGCATGGGTGTTTTTTCAGCTATTTCGGCAGAGGTTATTGTTTCATCTGCCTCGAAGCCCAAAGGTTGTAGTGCATCAAAAAAATCTTTGGGAGTACAACCTCCAATTTTAGATGCCATTGCAATCGTTGTTCTTCCTGCCATAAGCTTTCGTAGCAAAGGATTTCTGAGTTTTTTAAAATCTGGACTTAGCTTGATTATTGTTTCCAAAGCCTCTGGATGAAATTTTAATAACGCAGCAATTTTTGTTTTTTCGTTTATTTGCATTGTGCTTCAATTGGTTTTATTAAAATTAAAAAAAAGTCCAACTTGTATTATCATGAACCAAGTTGGACTCCATAAAAAATTAAGAAAGACTTTTTTCTATTTCCATTGCTTTTGGAAACATAATATTGTTTTCTAAATGTATGTGGGTAAACAAGTCGCTTTCAAACTCTTCTAACATTTTGAATAATAATTTGTAACTGGCACAAGCATCTTCTGGTAAAGAGTAGTTTTTGCTAAGATTTCTTATCTCTTCCATAGCTCTTCCTACACTGTCGTGTTCTTTCTCGGTTTCATCAATCAAATACGACAAGGATTCCCTTCCGGAATTACTGTACAAAGTATTATTTTTTTGTGCCAACACTATTTCTTTTACCCTAGGAAATAATATTGTTTCTTCTTCTGCCATGTGTGTTGTAAGCTCTTTATTAACTTTATCAACCAAAACATTGATTTGTAATAGTTCTGGATGATTGTCGCCATGGACTTTTGCAACTTTTGCAGCATAAGAAGTAATTTCTGGTAAATATTTTCTCACATAATTATGATGAGTATTTACAATATAATCCGCCAAGAAATCCAAATTCCATTCGGAATAATTGATGTTGGAATTGGTTACAGTGTTTACTGGTTGTTGTAGTTCTTGTTCTATTTTTGTTGCGTCAAGTCCTTTTTCAGCACAGGCTTCTCTCACTGTTTTCTTTCCACCACAGCAGAAATCGAGTCCATATTTTTTGAAAATCTCTGCTTTTCTTAGGTCTTTTGCAGCTATCTCCCCAAGTGTTTCGCTACTTCCTTCGGTTTTTTTGGTAACTCTTACATCCCAATTTTCCGGACCTTGTTCTAGATATTGCCAAACAAAAACATCGCCTCTCTCACCAAGTAATTGATAGTAAACAGGTTTGGGATAGTGGTCGTTGTGTATTATAAGAGATTCTCCTGGCAACAACCCATCAAAAACTTGAAATATAGTAGGGTGTTTCAGTTTGGGTTCTATACTTGGAACATCAATAACAATGTCTTGCTGACCAGAACTTTCTGTTTTGTTTTCTATGCTATTATTTTCAGAAACTTGTACTTCCGAATTAGTTTTCGTAACCAAAACATTCCAAATCTCTGGACCTTGTTCCAAATATTCCCAGGTAAAGATGTTTCCACTTTCTCCTAAAAGTTGGTAATAGACAGGCTTGGGATCGTGGTCGTTATGAATAATCAATGATTCGCCTGTTTGGAGTTCATCAAATACCTGGAAAATTGTTGGGTGTTTCAATTTTGGTTCTATTGCTGGTACATTTATCAAAATAGCTTCTTGTTCCGTTTCTTGTTGGGCTAATAAATTTTTGGTTACTCGGATATCCCACCATTCCGGTCCTTTTTCTATGTATTCCCAATCAAAAACTTCGCCCCACCTGTCCAACATTTGATAATACACCGGAAGTGGGTCGTGATTGTTATGAATGATAAAGGAATCCAGATTGGATAGAGATTCAAAAGTATCAAATATTGTCTGATGCCTTAGTCTAGGTTCGATTTCTTGAACATTGATTGTTATTTCTTCTTTTGTTTGCATAAGGATTGTTGTTAAATTTTTAGAATAAAGTTCATTTTTACGGTACAAAGGTAAACAATTTTTTTAATAAAAGCATAAAAGTACTTTTATACTTAATGAAGAATATTTTTCTGATTATTCATTTAATGTAAAACCAAAAATTAATTTTAGAAAAAAATAAAAGAGGTAAAGAATTGGATTATTAACAACAAATAAAATAGATTACTAACAATTTATCACAACGCACAAATTGTATTCATGACTGTAATATTAAAATTATTAGTAGATTAAAAACAAAATATTTGAAAAAATTTTATTTTTTTATTGGAATAATTAAATATTTATACTACAATTGCAAAATGAAAATAGTTAATATTTTCAAACAAAACATTATTTGATGTTGAAAAATTTATTATTCATGAAATAATAAATTTTTAACTAAATGAAGAAACCATTCTTATTATTAGCCTTTGTGGGACTTTCTCTCACAGCTCAAACTATCGATTACAAAAGAGCTCCCAATAGTTATATATTCGACACCAATCTCGCACAGACCAACAACTATGGAGGATTATACATCCCAGTAAAAAAAGCTTATGAAATGTGGGGTAATTATGAGTATCTGAAAACAAATGGATTACCAAACCCAATTCCAGGAGGAGTACAATCTGCATCTTTGTTTTGGGAAGACAATCCTGGACTCATTTCAAATGTAAGTATAGTTGCTGGTACAACTCCCGATTTGTCATTATTGAAAATCAGCATTAGAAAAGGCAAGGGTAACGGAAACGCTGTAATAGCATTCAAAGTGAATGGGCAAGTCTATTGGAGTTGGCATATCTGGGTTACGGACAATCCTAGTAATGGCATTACCTACACCCAAGGATTTGAAACAGATAATAATTTGCAACCGTTTGCTGTGCAATATATGGACAGAAATCTAGGTGCAGTAACCAATAATTTCTTGGGAAATAATTGGCAAAAATCTGGCGGATTGTTATATCAATGGGGCAGAAAAGACCCTTTTCCAGGGCTAGTCTATAAAGACAATGATTTTTATGAAATTTCCGGCGAGATTGGTTCGTTAAGACACAAACAAATTGACCCTTTGAATACTATTACTGTAAAACAAAGAGAATTTGATGAAATTGAAAAAAATATGCAAGATGCGGTCAGAAACCCATTGACATACATCATCAATAACGACACCAATGGCAATTGGTTTTCTGTAAATAGATACAAAATAGCTGGTGCAAGTCCTAACTATACAACATGGGATCTATGGTCGGACAACGCAAAGGGTGGAAACAGCAATGCCAATTCTTCCAATACCGCACTGAAAAACGAAAGTCGCTCCTATGAGCTAAAGTCCGAATTAGACCCTTGTCCAAATGGGTGGAGAATTCCCTCCTACTATGGTAGAGAAACACAAAACAACAATCTTGCTTTTTTTGGTAGAAAAGATTGGTCCAATAGCGATACCAATGTTGCATTTCGACAATTATTCCCAGACAGTCAAAACACCCAATTGCAAGGGGTAAAAGTATATCCTAGTCTTGGAATAAATTTTGAAAACGCAGATAGCGGTGGAAGAAACATTGGCTCTATTCCAGTTTCTGGTGGTTATGTTTATTATCCAAATTCTGTAGCTCCAAATGCTCCTATTGGTATTACATTTCAAGATCAAGGTGCGGTAACAGGTTTGTGGAGTTCAACTTATGGATATGATGGTGCTCGATTGTTTTCTATGATTTCTGATGCAATGAGAACTAATACTAGCGTAGGACTTCACGCCATCTACAACAACCAAACCAACCCAACAAAAGCAGGAAATGCTATCCGTTGTATGAGAGACCCTAATTTGTTGAAAATAGGCGATTTTACCACCTCTTATTTTGTAGATACAAAAGAGAATTATACAAATGGACTCAATAATCCAAATACCTATATTGCTGATGTTGGAAGCTTGGTTACCATACCCGTTAACAAAGCTTTCTCGGTGTATAATCAAAAATTATCCGAGCAAAATATGTTGCAGTACAACGCACTAGTTTCCAAAGTGTTGTGGACTACTAATCCCAACTTGGTTCAGAGTATTCAGCTAGTACAAACAACTAACGACCCAAAAGATGCCAATATCGCTGTGCATCTCAATCCTGGACAAAATGGAAATGTTGTAATTTCTTTGCATAATAACGACACCAATTCCAACGCCTATTGGAGCTGGTTGATTTGGGTACCAAATGGTAGCCCAACTGGTAACACAATTACTTATCTTACAGAAAGCAATATTGCATCACAATACCATTTTGTGAACCCAACAAAAAGCACTCTTCCACCATTACAGACCACATTTATGGATAGAAATATTGGTGCGATAGAAGTTATGCCTACAACTAATAATTCCGATTTGGCAGATTTAGCACAAGGTCTGCATTTCCAGTGGGGTAGAAAAGATGCAATACCGGCTTTCAACAAAAGAGGTAGCTCAACACAAACTATATATTTGGGTTCGGAAAATTCTTCCAACAATGAAATAATCAACTATACAGCAGTCAGCTTAATAGATTATGAAAATAATTTTACCGTTCCATTCCAAAATTATTCTATCAATTCAGGTTCTTCGTATGAAAAACAGAGAGCAAACATATTATTTGCAGTTCAAAATCCTTTAAAATTTCTTTATCAAACCAGCCTTGGACAATTGTACAATGGAGGGAATCATTATGGGAATGACTTGTCACAGATCAAAGACTGGGTCGCATCAGAAAGAGGACAGTCCCAAGACAGATGGGGTCATGCTACCGAAAAATCTGTTTTCGATCCCTGTCCGCAAGGTTGGAGAGTACCCGATGCGTCCTTTACAAATTTGTTCTTGGGTTCCAAAGGAAATTCTCCTTGGTACAATGGTTACAAAAATGATGCTTTGGGAAAACCCGGCGTAATACAAGATCAATGGTATGATGTCTCCAATTATTATCTCGGTGAAAATATTAATGGGAGAGGCTGGGCTTTTCAAAATCAAAACTATAAAATTGGGAATTTTGCCAATGACGGTATTCGTGGGGAATTGGGCAACAAATCAATAAACTATGAAAGAGCAGGTGTTTGGACTTCTTCTATGGCAGACATGAGAACGGGATATGCCTTGGCAATGCAATTTCAAAATAGCAACAACAAAATGCAGACCGCAACTGGCGTCTATCCTCAAGCTGCTATGGGTGTTAGATGTGCAAAAGACGAAAATAGATTATTAGGTGTGCAAGTTGGAGCCAATACTGTTGGTGGTACACTAACCGCTACGGAAAACAGTAGAAAAAATAAAGAAATACAAATCTTCCCCAATCCTTTTAACAACGAAATTAATTTTGAAAATGAACAAATTAAGTCTTTTGAGTTGTTCGATATTTCTGGACAATTATTACAAGAAGGCAAAGTAAAAAATAATAAAATAAGCACTCCCAACCTGATAAAAGG